>CAZBZW010000077.1:0-3938 GCA_964496535.1 uncultured Candidatus Peribacteria bacterium | reverse complement strand
AGGATTTTCGAAAGCTTGCCCGTTGATGGGCACCCAAATCCAGTTTCCACGACTCAATTCGTCGATGAGCGACGCGCGACTGGGGTTTATGATTGTTTTGACGGATAAATCAGGAGCGAGATCGGCCAGCATTTGTTCGGCTTCGGCCACACTCAAGGATTCTTTTTTGCCGTAACGAGTCTGAACGGCCTTCCAGACATCCAGCAGAGCGGAGGCCTTTTGATCGCGCGTGGTCAATTCGTTGTTCTTCCATGCATTTTGAATCATGGCGAGCACCGCTTCTTCGGCAAACTCATCCCAGGGGCTTTCCCATAAGCCGTATGGAGTTTGAAAAATGAAATCGACCGGTTTTGGGGGTGTGGATTCTGAGCTGCGAGGGCTCCACCCTGCCGGAAGCTGAGTGGCTGCAAGTGCCTCTTGAGTGGAATTGGGTTCTTTATTGTAGTGATTTGCGATGATCCAGCCATCTGCAAAAGCCATGGCCACCGTGATGACAATGAGAATGTGAGAAAGAGGACTGCTGCGCATTTGAAAAAGAAAGTAGTTTCATTCTAAAACTTTTTCAGAAATAGTCAAAAGAAATCTGGCAAACCTGATTGCGCATGAAGGGTGAAGTTTTTAGAATGCACCTATATTTTAATCCACCCCAATGAACAAGTTTCTTTCTACTTTAGCCCTCACTGTGCTTTTGGTGACCGGTTGCTCCAGCGCTGTTGTCCCTGATACCACCGATACATCTACTGACGGTTCGACTGTTGAAACATCCTCAGATTTGACCACTGTTAAAGGTGCAGACGTGAACTATTCTCTTTCTTATGACCCTGCAGAATGGACTTTCACCAAATCCACCGATGGAAGTGCGAGTGAATATGACTTCGAAAATGACAACGGCAGTGTTTTCGGCCAAGTGATCGCTGAAGAACTCGAGTTGGATATGGCTACCTTGGAAGAAACTGTTTTGGCCAACGCTCAAGCGGCTGATCCTAAGGCTGAAATTACCAAAAGTGAAGATCGCATGGTCAACGGTAAAAACGTGCGTGTTCTCGAAATGAAAGCCACCATCGAAGGTTTGGATTTCGTTTACTACGGCTACTACTACACTGGCGCTGAAGGAACTTTGCAAGTGATGACCTGGACCACCAGCAACCTTTCAGACAAATACCGAGCGGATGCCGATGTCGTTCTTGGAACTTTGAAGATCGGAGAATAATTGCTTTAGAACTTTTAAAAGCCGCTCCAGCGATGGGGCGGCTTTTTTGTTGCGCTTTGAATTTGGTGGACCCTATGGGACTTGAACCCATGACCTCTTCCATGCCATGGAAGCGCTCTAGCCAACTGAGCTAAGGGCCCGGAATGAAGAAGTCATGTGCTTGCACTTTGACTTCTGAATGGAGGGCCGTGCCTTACCGAAGGTAAGCGCTAAGGGCCCAAAGGACGGGTGGATTTTACTCAGAGCTGACCTGAGTTGCAAGAAAATGGCTATTTTCCGCGGCCATATTTTTTTCGCAGACGTGTGTTGCTCTCGACGGCTTTACCTTGATACCAAGTGAGGGTTTCAAGCAAACGATCGGCGCCTTGATCAACTGATTTTTGAAAACGTTCTCGAATTTCGTTTTGATCGTAATCTCGAATTGGAAGTTTCTTGAGACCCTTTTCGGTGAGATTGGCCAAAACATCCACGAGGGTTTTCATGGCTTCGGGGTCGCCGGTTGCGGCAGTGAAGGCGGCCAGGGCAAAATCTTTGGCGTTGTGCCAATAATCAGGGTGGTCGGATGAAGGCAAGTCTGTAGGTTCCATATATTTAAGCTTTACTCAATTTAATACCCATAAAGAATCCGAAGCAAATGAGCACGATGGTCGCACTGGCGGCGAGATCCCAATGAAATGAGACGAGCAGGCCGAGAACGACCGAAAGAACCGATACCAGTTCTGCCCATAAAATCGTTTGAAAAAACGTTTTTTTGAGCTGGAGCGCCGAAAGCACCGGCACGACGATGAGGGCTGAGATCAATAAGACTCCGACAATTCGAATTGAGAGCGAAACGGTGATCGCGGTGAGGAGCATGATCAAGATTTGCATGGCTCGAGTGTGAATTCCGCTGACTTGTGCGGAATCTTCATCAAAAGTGGTGTAGAGCAGTTCTTTGTAGAAAAGCGCGATCGCGGCGAGCACCACAGCGGCGAGCACTGCGATGATTTGAATTTCAGAACTCGTCACGGTCAAGATGTTTCCGAATAAGTAATTGAGCAGGCTGGCATTCAAACTTTTGGCCATGCTCAGCATTAAAATCGCCACGGCCAAACTGCCTGAAAGAAAGAGGGCGAGCGCCGATTCACCGTGAATTTTTTGACTGCTACGCAAGCGGTCCATGCCGAGTGAGGCGAACGCAGTACTGAGCAGTGCGGTGAAAATAGGGTTCACTCCCAAGAGCAAACCGAGTGCAATTCCCGCAAGCGACACGTGAGCCAAGGTGTCGGCGATCAAAGAATATCCGCGTAGCACGAGGAAAATTCCAATTAAAGGTGCGATGACCGCCACCAGCAAGCCAGCGGCCAGTGCCCGCCCAATAAAATCGTATTGAAGTAAATCATTGAGCCAAGCCATGGTGGTGGGGGGTGAGCATTTTAACCTCTTTGCCAAAGAGTCTATGAGTGGCCGTTTCATTCAAAAATTCTTGAGGGGTGCGATGGTACGTGAGCGTGCGATCGACACAGAGCACATGCATGACTTCGCGGGCGATCATTTCGATGTCGTGTGAAACTAGAATCAAAGTGATCCCCTCTTGATTGAGCGTTCTGAGCAGAGCGTAAAATTGAGTTTGTGACTTCATATCAACACCCGTGGTGGGTTCGTCGAGCACCATGAGTTCAGGGTGACCCGCAAGCGCACGCGCCACGAATACTTTCTGCTGTTCTCCGCCCGAAAGCTCCCCCATGTTGCGATCTTTGAGCGCAGTGATGCCGACTTTTTTAAGTGCCTCGAGGGCAGATTTTCGATCTTCCAGGGTACTGCGTCGAAACATGCCGCGACGGGCATAAGTTCCCATCAGAACCACCTCGTAGACCGTGACCGGAAATTGATCGTCAAAATGAGTGACTTTTTGTGGAACGTAAGCGATTTTGCTCTGATTTTTGAATGATTCGATGGGCTGACCAAAAAGCTTGATGCTGCCCGCTTGGTGCTTCAGTAGACCAAGAATGATTTTGACGAGGGTGGATTTTCCAGCTCCATTTTGGCCCACCATCCCCACGTAATCGCCTTTGTGAATTTGCACATTGATGTTCGTCAGCACTTCTTCGTTTCCGTATGAAAACGACATGTTTGAAATTTCAATGATGTTCTCTTGGTGATTTACGGTTGACACTGCAAGGCGGTTTTAAGGTTGTTGAGATTGGCTTCCATTTCGGTGAAATAATTTTTGCCGGCCGTGATTTCGTCGTCGGTGAGGCCTTCAAGAGGGTTGAGCACTTGGGCAACGGCTCCGGTTTCTTCGGCGAGCGTTTCGCTGAGTTTGGGGCTGACCAAACTTTCAAAGAAAATCGTGGTGATGCCGTTGGTTTTGACAAGGCTTGCGAGTCGGACAAGGTCACGGGCGGAGGGTTCTTGTTCGGGCGAAACTCCGGCAATGGGCATTTGTGTGAAGCCGTAGTCGCGGGCAAGATACGCGAACGCATCGTGTGAGGTTATGATGGTGGTTTGAGCGCAGTTTTTGAGCTGGTCTTGATAGTTTTGATCGAGAACGTCGAGGCGGGTCTTGAGTGTTTCGGCATTGTTTTGATAATCGGTGGCGTGTGAAGGGTCGATGATTTTGAGGGCGAAAGTGATTTGATCGACCACTTCTTTTGAAAGCTTCGGACTGAGCCAAATGTGCGGATCATTTTCGGTCATGAGTGCTTCAGCCACACGCACGGTGGCAATGTTTTATTCAACACTAGTC
>CAZBZW010000076.1:2988-4041 GCA_964496535.1 uncultured Candidatus Peribacteria bacterium | reverse complement strand
GCGGAACGAGTTGAACTGAATCACCAAGATCAAGAGGATCAAGAAAAATCCGCCAATCATCGCCTTGCCCAAACTGGCAAACGATTCCATCATCGATTCTGCCTCGCCGCCGGTTTCTAAAATGAGACCTTGAGGCACTTCAAAATTCTTTTGAAACTCCGCCAGAACTTGAGCAGAATCGGTACCTTCAGAAACATCGGCACTGACCTCCACAATACGATCGCCATCGCGGTGCAAAATTTCGGTGGGGGAGTTCACCAACTTGAAGCTCAACAAGTCAGAAACCTTCAAATCGCCGGTCGAACTTGTTACAGGTAAAACTGAAAGATCATCCAAACTGCGATCGGTGAAACTCAAAAGCGCCGGGTATTCTTCGTCGCCAATCGAGATTTTAGAACCGAGGGGCAAACCACCCAAAAAACTACGGATCAAAAACGAGAGTCGGTCGTAGCTTTGGCCGGAACGAGTTGCCCAAGGTTCTTTCAAGGTCAGGGCCAATTCAGACACGGCGGAATCAAGGCTGCTTTTCGAATTGATCACGCCTGAGATTTTAGAAAGGGTGCTCAAAGCCGAATCAGAACCTTCTCTCAGTAGGTCCAATTCAGAACCTTTGAGTCGAAAACTGATCGCAGAGCCTTGAGGCGGTCCATCGGTGAGCCCTTGCACGGTCACACCTGGAAATTCACCAGGATCTAACGCTTTGCGCAATTCATCGACGGTGATCAGCGAGCTTTGCACGCGGTCTTTTTTCAGACGCACCGTGAAGTTTGCCAAATGCGATTGGGTGAGTGAAATTGAGCGAATTGTTTTGCCCCACCGTCATCAAATATGAATCCATATCTGGAATTTCTTGGATTTTTGCCTCGACGCGAGTCGCCAAATCGGCCGTATTTTCAAATGGAGTTCCCTTAGGACTCTCGACCGAAACAAAGAAAATCGGATAATCCGACGCCGGAAACATATCCACTTTAAGCAGGCCTGTGATAGGGAAGACGAATGAAAGTAAGAAGGCGAGAAAAATACCAAACAGCCATAGATTTTGAGTGCCACGAC
>CAZBZW010000076.1:0-2978 GCA_964496535.1 uncultured Candidatus Peribacteria bacterium | reverse complement strand
AAGGCACTCTTTAATAAAGGCTGATATTGGTCGCGCATCCATAAAATCACACGACTGTCTTTGGGCGCAGAATCTTTCGTGAGAACCAAAGTTCCCAAAAATGGGATGAAGATGAGCCCCGTCACTAGAGACGCCAGCAACGTGAAGGTTAACGTGCGTGGAATATGCTTGATAAATTCCCCAATAATTCCCGTCATGAACAACATTGGCAAAAATCCGGCAATCGTAACCAGGGTTCCAAAAATCAGCGGCGACTGAAATTCATGAATTGCGTGCAAGGCGGCCAGTTTCGGATCGGGATTTTTCTTAAGCTCCTCAGCCATCGCTTCGACCACCACAATACCAGTGTCGACGAGCACACCCACTGCCAAAATCAGCGCGAACAGCGATAAAAAGTTGAAGCTATTCCCGGTATAATAAAGACCAATGAAAGTGAGAAAAAATGTGAGTGGAATTGAAAGTGCGGCGATGATCGCGATGCGAGCCCCCAACAAGAGCAAGGTCACGCCGATCAGTCCGGCTGTTTGCAGACCTTCAATACCTAGTGACGAAAGCTGATCGCGCACATCTTGAGCGGCGTCAAAAACGGTGGAATGACTCACTCCATCCAGCAAATCATCTTGTTCAGAATCTAGATACGCATTGATGGCATCCACCATGCGCACCACATCGGCCCCGGTCTTTTTATAGACATTGAAGGTGATGGCTTTTTGAGGTTCTTGCCCAGCCAAACCCACGCGTGAAATGCTGTTTTGTTCCGGCACGGCCAGCTGAATATCAGCCACATCACGCAGAAAAATCGGCACTCCATTTTGGTAGCGAATTAACAAATGATCGAGATCATCAAGCGTCGAGGAACCACTGAATCGCAAAGAATAATTTTGGAACTGACCTTCTACCGAACCCAGAGGTAAGCTCGGGTCGAGCTTTTGAAGTGCCGCCACCAACTCACTCAAATCTACCTGATAGTGCGCCAAGGCCGTGGGCGAAATTTGAATCTGAACTTGTTTTTGAATGGCTCCGCTGATTTCAACTCGATTCACTCCCGCCACTTCCTCCAGGTCCGACTGCACATCTTCGGCAATATCCGAAAGCTCGATCAAAGGTTTGTCGCTGGTGAGCGCAAAACTCAAAACCGATTGATCGTTGAAATTGATCTCTTTCACGTCTGGGGTCGAAGCACCTGCCGGCAAAGAAGCTCGGGCTCGATTCACCGCCTCTTGCAAGGCCTGCACGCGATCTTGAATATCGGCATTGGTTTCAAACTCCACAAAAATCATCGAAAACCCTTCGCTTGAAGTCGAATTCACTTGTTTAATCTGATCCACGCCCAAAACCACATCTTCAAGAGGGTTTGTGATACTGTCTTCCACATCGAGCGGACTTGCTCCCGCATAAAGCGTGGTCACCGACGCATACGGAACCTTCACTTCAGGTGACGATTCTTTGGGGAGCGCGAACATACAATAAATTCCCCACACGGTGGTGAGCAAAATGAGCAGAAAGGTGACTCGGGGTTGATTAAGGAAGAATTTCCACATGGGTTCCGGAATTTAAACCTTGAGCCCGAAGAGCCATCAAAGTGGGGACTTCACCATCCACGCGCGCCCATTCTCCGTGAAGTTCCAAAACATGAATTTTTTGACGCACCAAAACGCCGTTTTCAATGGCGTATACATAATAATCTTCGGCATCCACTTCAATCGCACTCAAAGGAATCAAAGGTTCTAAAGGATGCTCACGCTCGGCAATTTCGAGTTCCACACTTTGGTTGAGCGTGTAGTCCGACGAACTGAGGGCAATGCGCACCTTACGTTTACCATTTTCTTTAGAAATTCTCGATGAAATTCCCAGAACTTGAGCTTCATGTCCGCCTTCCACAGTCACATGAGAGCCAACGGCAATGCGTCGCGCATCTTCATCCGAAAGGTAGGTGACGATTTCAACATGGCTCGAATCGGTCAAAGTTCCCACAGGCATTCCTGGGTTGATCGACGTGCCTTCTTGCAAAGTCCAATCTAAAAGTTCACCTGAAAAAGGAGCTTTTAAAATCACGCCATCATAGAGTGCCAAGGTGTATTGAAGCCCAGCCGCCGCTTGATTTAAAAGTGCATTTTGAGCCGCCCGTTGATTGCCGCTCATGCCCAATTCTAAAGTCTTCAAGCGCAAATCGCTCTGGCGCACCACTTCGCGCTGAATGAGAATATCGAGATCGGTCGCCAATTCACTTTCTTGTAAATTTTCAAGCTGAGCATTCGCCACCTTCAACTGAGATCGCGCAGTTTCTAAATTTTCTTCAGTCGCTGGCTCGAGACTCGATTCAACTTGTTTTTGAGTGCTTTCATAACTCGCCGCCGCCTGGTTCACCTGAGCCGCCATCGCTTCATTTTTAAGAATGGCCAAGGTCTGGCCTTTGCGCACATGGTCGCCGGGTTTTGCCAACACATATTGAACCTCACCGCTGGCATCAAATGAAAGTTGAACCTCGTGCACCGCTTCAACAGTTCCGTAGCTGAACACTTGAGGCGAGACATTTTCTTTCGCAGAATCCCAAACTTCAATCTGCAAAGGTGAATCTGCTTCAGGTTCTTCAACGGCCACGGGGGCTTTTGAGAAAAATAAAAAATAAGCACCCACACCGAGCACCACAACGACCAGAAGAAAAATGAGGAATTTGCGCATTTTTTGAAAGGGAAGGAAGTCAGTATATAATAAGATAAGAAAAAGTCAATTTAAAGAAGTGAGGATTCATGTTAGAAAGATTGCATGACGAATTGGCCCATCAATCCTCAACTTCAGCCCCTCAAAGAGTTCGAAGGAATTTTAGGCTGGGCCAAACGCGCCGCTCAGGCCAAACGAGAGAATTCCGCAGTCATCAACGCGACCATCGGAGTCTTGAAATCAGAAGGAACAGTGGCCTGCTTGCCCACATTACAAAAAAAACTCGCCGAGATTGTCGCACGACCCGGCACTCACGA
>CAZBZW010000075.1:3276-4055 GCA_964496535.1 uncultured Candidatus Peribacteria bacterium | reverse complement strand
CGACCTGAAATCCTCGAAACCATGGCGCCGTGGCAAGTGGGCGGAGGCATGGTGGAAACCGTGACGCTCGGTGGTAGTACGTTTCAAAAAATTCCTCAACGGTTTGAAGCGGGAACACCGGCGATTGCTCAAGTTTTGGGCATGGGTGCAGCGCTCGAATTTCTAATGAAAACAGGTTGGAAGGCGATTCAAGAACATGAAGATGCGCTGTTCCAAAAACTGCTCGGCGCTCTCAAGGGCTTGCCGTATGTGAAGATTTTGGGCGAACCCGAACGCGCGGTGGTTTCGTTTGAAATGCAGGGGGTACATCCACATGATGTGGCGGGCATTTTGGCCGAGTCACAGATTTGCGTGCGAGCGGGGCATCACTGTTGCCAGCCTTTGCTCCAGAGTTTGGGAGTGACGGCGACAGTACGAGCCAGCTTGGGAATCTACAATACCGAACATGACGTGGAGCGGCTTGTGCGCGGCCTGGAAGCTGTTTATCATCGTTTTCAATGAGTCTTTACAGCGATCTCATCGTCGACCTCTATCAACACCCCCTGCATCGCGGTGTGCTTGAGGCGGCCACTCACAGCGCGAGTGGTGTGAACACGACCTGCGGGGACCACGTGCGCATTCAGTTGCGCGTGAATGGCGACACCATCGAAGATGCCATGTGGGAGGGCGATGGCTGTGCAATTTCGATTGGCTCCGCCTCCCTGCTCACCGACGAATTGATCGGCAAAAAACTCAAACGCGCATTCAAAAATCCATTTTCACCACAACGAATTTCAGAA
>CAZBZW010000075.1:0-3266 GCA_964496535.1 uncultured Candidatus Peribacteria bacterium | reverse complement strand
GCGCGGGTCAAATGCGTGAGCGTGGCGCTTGAACCGGCTCACAAGACGCTCAGTATCGAACCACAGTGAAGAAGATCACCTGAGATGCGTTGCCGAAGGCGTCCACAATTTGAAGTTTTTTGCTTTTGGGTCCAAGGTTGGGCAATTGCATGTAGGCCTGGCAAAGTCCTCGAGCATCCACCACATAGCCTGAATCAAAACCATCGGTGTAGACTTTTGTGAAGGGTTCTCCGCCAGCCAAACGCACCAAAACCCGAGAGTCATGAACGCGGTTTTGAAATTGCAGAGTGGGTTGAGCGGGGGCCAGCGTGTCCACTTGAAATGCGGCGGATTGAATGATGGCACCCATGGCTCGCTCATCAATAGGGGCAACTTGAAATAAAACGTCATTGAGTTCGGTGGCCCCTAGATCAGCGGGCAAATCCCAAACAACATTGAATGATGTTCCAAGAGCTTGCCCAGGAATATCGTGCACTTCGCCTGGCTGGTCGCCGTGCCCTGCAGATGGACTCAATAAGTGAGGTTCGAGCCAGTCCACTCCTCCGTTGATCGAATACCGAAAAAAGACGGTGAGTGTGTCGCCATCGGCATCGCCCATGTTTTGAATTTGAATGTCGGCTTTTTTAGACCCATCGCGTCGCTGAGCCACTGTGACTCCTGATGCAAAAGGCACGGTATTGGGCGTCAATGAAATTGATGAGGTCGAAGGCGAGGTGCTTCCGTTGAGATTGGTCGTTGTCAAAATCACGTTCTCATAGGTTTCGAGTCCCACGCCTGAAAATGAGAAATGCCCTTGAGCGTCGGCCTGAGTGAAACTCAACCAAGCCACTCCATCAGTGGATCGTTCCCCGTAAAGATCAACGATGCAGAGAGCGCAGTCAGTTTCACCCTGCACTCCCAAAGTGTGACTGGCGCTGGTCACCGTGGGAGCTGAAAGTCCTTCGTTTGAAGTGGTGTCGAAGGGCCGTGCAATGAAATTTTGATTGGGATTTTCTCCGGCAAGCGCGTCTCTTTGTAGGGGGCAAATGTTAGAATTGCCTCGAAAGGTGTTGGAGTTGCCGGCCGACAATAAAACTTGTGCGGCAGGCTGAGAAGCGATGGGGCAAATTTGATTTTTTTCAGAATCCAAAACTCCTCCTAAAATATTGTGGTGAGCTCCATCGGTCACCATGATTCCGCCCTCGCAATCGTTCCCCTTGAATACCAAATGGTCCCCCTTCGCCAAGAGGCACGAAAAACTTTGACTGATGATATTTTTCTTTGTGGGATCGATGCTCGCATCCATATCCACGTTCGACGCTTCGACTCTCAAGCCTGTTTCAGCACCCTGCACATTGTTTCCCCAAACGTTGATGTGGTCTCCTGCTTGAATCTGAATTCCATCTTGAGCGATGTTCGAAATTTGATTGTTTTGAATGGTGACGTGCGTGAGAGGATAGGGTGCGCCGATAGTCCCGATATGAATGCCCGTATCGGCACTTTCAATGGAGTTTCTAGCGATGATCACATTGTCGACCGGCGCTTCCGTGTTGAGTACGTGAATGCTCATCGATGTGGTTGATTGAATATGGTTGTCTTCAATTCTTAAATTTCCGGCCCGAGCATCAATCGCAAATCTGTTGTTCTCGAAGAGATTATTCTGAATGACTACGTTCTCTGCTCCTTGGCTGACCGTGATTCCTGTGCTGATCTCACCCATGTGGTCTGAAATCGTATTCTGCATATTCGGGTCCACACCGCCAATCGTGATGTCATGAGCTTCAGAATCAATGAAAATTCCGGACTGATGGTTACCGTGGGTTGAAACGTTCATGATTTGCACGTCGTGAGCGCTCAACGCCAAAGAAATTCCATAAAATCTGTTGTCGTAGACCTCAACACGTTCTTCGGGCAAGAGTCCTCCGATGGTTCCACTCGAACTTTTAAAGCGGATTCCCATTTCTAAATTGTTAAAACTTACGGCGTTGATGATTCGCACGTTTTCGCTGTTGAACACATTGAGTCCATTGAAGGAGTTGTTCGTGGCTGTCACACGACCGAAAGGCCCTGTGGAACCGATTTGCGCATCATGAGTCACGTTTTCGATGTAAATTCCACGTTCGTTGGGAGCGATGGCACCCGCCGTGGTGTTGACGATTTGTCCGGGCGAAGTCATTAAAACTCCATACCTCAGCGCTCCATCCACATGCACTTTTCCTTCTTCGATTTGGTCGTTTCCCACCTGCAAATGAGTGCAAGTTTCTGCAGAACCGATGCCATAAGTGAAACCCATCGTGTTCATGCCTTGCACGGTCATTATTCCGGCGTCGCATTTGAGACCGTAAATGTAAGGCCACCCTATGAAATCAAAAGGACCTTGTAATGTGAGTGGAGTTTCGAGGGTCGATCCATCGATCACAAGGTTATCTGTACTGGGTGGAAGAGGGGCGCTTGTGATTGAGATTTGAGCTCCGCTGAGTGTGGGGTCGAAGCTGATGACGTCATCCCCAGAATGCGTATTTGCTAAAAGCATGGCTTCTCGCAAAGAACCTGGGCCGCTGTCTGCCGTCGAGTTGACGGTGAAAGCATCTGCCTGAACTGAAGCTGGATGCGCAAAAGGTGCGAGCAGACTGAGACTCAGGGCTAAGACCAGATAGCGGGAGAATGACCTGAACATGCCGATAAATTAACATCTGTTTGAGTTTTGGGCTAGTTTGGCTTCTGCTATACTCATTTCATGAAAGGACTCGAGGCGTATCGTCACTACTGGGAAGGCAAAATTTCAAATGAAGAGGTTGAACAATTTTTTAGTTCGTTCAAAGATTTTAAGAGCCGGCGTACCGTGCGCGTGAACACCCTGAAAACTTCGGTCGCGTTCATGACCGAGTGGCTGACTTCGCAAGGTTATTCGGTGCGCGTCACGCCTGAATCGCCCGATGGGCTCGAGCTTGAAGGGTCTGGCGAGCCCTTGGCTTTGAAGGCTCCCTACTACTGCGGCTATACCTATCCGCAAGATGCCGCATCGATGTATGCGGTGGAGGTTTTAAATCCTCAGCCGGGCGAACGCGTGATTGATTTAACGGCGGCTCCGGGCGGCAAAAGCACACATATCGCTCAAAAAATGCGGAACACGGGTGTGCTGTTTTCGAACGATATGGACACCAAACGCATTCAGGCCCTGCGCTCAAATCTCGAGCGACTCGGGGTTTGGAACACAGTGGTCACTCGGGCTCGACCTCACGACTTATCGCTGTGGTACCCTGAAAGTTTCGACAAAGTTTTGATTG
>CAZBZW010000074.1:0-4121 GCA_964496535.1 uncultured Candidatus Peribacteria bacterium | reverse complement strand
GCTGAAAAGATTGAGCAATTCAAAAAATACAGAAGAAGGGAAGTAAAGCATCTGCCCGTTCAGTTCTTTCGCTATACTCAAAGCCTTTGAATGATGAATGTCTTGATCATTGAAGTAAGCATACAAAAAAGAAGTATCAAGAATCACCATAGAGAACTTCGTCAATTTTTTCAGAGAGATAAGGATCTAGATCTGGACAGGAAAACACTGGCATTTCAGACATATTTTTTTTACGAATCACCCCCGAATTTTGGAGTTCTTTTTCCAAAACATCTTTAGCCCAGGTCGCGAACGATTTCCCCTCCATTTTAGCCTTCAGCTTGAGCTGAAGGTAAGTGGGCTTGGGAAGATAAAGTTGAGCCGCCTGTGTGCGCATAAACTAATAGTACCAGTACTAGTATAAAATCTCAAGCCAAATCGCCGAATTATTTGCTAGAATCTGAATATGTTCTTCCACCGAATCCGTAACGCAATTCTGGGCTTTGGCTACCGCAATATTTTCAAGCCCTTTATTTTTTGTTTTGATCCCGAAGATGTGCACGATTCTCATGTGAATTGTGGCAAGCGGCTTCAAAAAATCCGTCTCGGCAAAGCGCTCACACACGTCACCTTTCACTATGGCCACCCGATGCTTGAGCAAACAGTGGCAGGCCTTCATTTCAAAAGTCCCATCGGCCTGTCTGCCGGATTCGACAAAAACGCCGAACTGCTCGAACTCATGCCTCACATGGGTTTCGGTTTTGAGGAAGCGGGTTCCATCACGGGTGAGCCGTGCGAAGGAAATCCAAAGCCAAGATTGTGGCGTCATCCTGATCAGCAGAGCATTCGTGTCTATTACGGCCTTAAAAATGATGGAGCGGAGGCCATCGCGCCTCGCATTCAAAAAGTGCCGGGTTTTGTGGTGGGGTTGTCGGTGGCGAAAACCAACAATCAGGCCACTTGCGAACTTGAAGCAGGCCTGAACGATCACTTCAAAAGTCTGCACGCATTGGCGGGTAGGGGCGATTATTTCACACTCAATTTGAGCTGTCCCAACACGTTTGATCCAGCCACATTCATGCAGACCGAAAAGCTCGAAAAACTACTCACAGCTGTTGATGCACTGCAGTTGAAAGAGCCGATTTTTCTCAAAATTCCACCCGACCTCACCGAAGAGCAAGTGGACAGCTTTTTGCAGACAATCCAACCTCATAAAGTAGACGGTTTGGTCATCACGAACCTCACTAAAAAACACCAACTCGGCGTCGGTGGCTTGAGCGGCAAGGCAGTTGGAAATCTTTCGGATGCGCTTCTGGCGCAAATCTATCAAAAAACAGCCGGTCGCTATGTATTGATGGGTTGTGGAGGAGTCTTTTCGGCCGAAGATGCGTACCGCAAAATTCGGCTCGGCGCGAGCTTGGTGCAAGTGATTACAGGTATGATTTACCGCGGCCCCACCCTCATCAGCGACATCAACATGGGCCTGGTGCGGCTGCTGAAACGCGATGGATTTAACAGTATCTCTGAAGCAGTTGGGTTTGACAAAAAATAGAGAAATGTTTTACTTATGTGAGCATGAAAAGATTCATCCCTTTGTTGGCCGGTTTTCTTCAAGCTCAAACGGTCACAACAGAAGAAACATTGAAAGAGGCATTTTCTGATTTGCGTGCATTGGGAGATGAAGATTGCATTGGAACCGATCAAGAAATTCAAGTCGAGCTCGATCGAATAACAGGAGAAATTAAAACATGGGTGGAAAAAGCAAAAAAAGACAAAAAACTAGATTGTGTATCGGTCAGAGGGAGCGAAAAAGAATTGACTGTGAGCAGAATGTTTTTAAGGCCGATTTTATCGGACCTTTTTTGTTCGAGTGGGGCGACTCAATGGTCGGCGACCGTCAATAATCCCGATCCGGCATGGATTCCCACGTCAAGCTCATATTACTGTATGCAAGAAAACATTCAAATTGAGCTCAATGTGGGGAGTGACAAACACTGAAAATTAGTGCACAATAGCCCGGTATGCAGACCTTACTTTTAGCCGCAGGACGCAGTCGCCGGCTTCAGCCCGTTGAAGATAAAAATCTCATCTCTTTTTTAGGTAAGCCTTTGATTGAGCATCAACTCATCGCACTTTTAGAGGCGGGTTTGGCTGAAATCACCATAGTGGCGGGTGCACACAACATCGAGAAAATTCGCGCCATTGCCGAGAAACATGAAGTCACCGTGCTCGAACAGAAAGACCTCGATGCAGGCATGGCAGGGGCGGTCTTGACCTACGAAGATCACTTGCAAGAAGGCCCTCTGCTCGTAGTGAATGCCAATGATTTGGTGGATTTTCAGGCACTCTTGAACATTAAAGAAGCGGAAAAATCCTCGACCGACGGCGCTCTTTTGGCCGTACAAGTCGACTCTTATTTTCCGGGCGGATATTTGACCGTGAACAATGGCCGCATCCAAAACATCATCGAAAAACCGGGCGAGGGCAATGAACCTTCCGATCTCGTCAACATCGTGGTGCACCTGCATAAAAATCCAAAAAAACTCATGCAAGCCCTGCACTCAGCCAAAACCGACAAAGACGATCGCTACGAAGTCGCTCTTCAAAGCCTCTTTCAGGACTTGAATTACGAAGCCATTCCCAACAAGGGCCTGTGGCGAACCATCAAATACCCGTGGCACATTTTAGATTTGAGCGATCTGTTTTTAGACGGGCTCAAACGCGACATTCATCCTTCAGCTCAAATTGCAGAAACCGCCATGATTCATGGTGAAGTCGTCATCGAAGAAGGCGTGAAAGTCATGGACAACGCTGTGATTCAGGGGCCGGCCTACATCGGAAAAAATACCATTGTGGCCACCGGCGCATTGGTACGAAATTCAATGATTGGGGCCGATTGTGTGATCGGTTTCTCAAGTGAAATCGCACGCTCTCACATTGGCAATGCTTGTTGGTTTCACACAAATTATGCGGGCGACACCGTGATGGGTGACGATTGCAGTTTTGGAGCCGGCGCCGTTCTGGCAAATCTTCGCCTCGACGCAAAACCCATCAAAGATTCGGGTCGCACCAAGCTCGGACCCATTCTCGGGTCTCACATTCGAGTGGGCGTGAATGCATCGATCATGCCGGGCGTGCGCATTGGCTCAAAGACCATGATCGGTTCAGGCCTTGTCATTGCTCAAGACATCGAAGTCGGCAAATTCGTGACCGGAAAAAGCGAGCTCAAGATTGAAGAGAATCGCGCCGTTCAATTCGAGCGGCATTCATCATGCTGATCGGTCGCAACCACTCAAAAATGGAAGACGCAAAACTGAGAGCTGCCCAAAGAAACAAAGGAATATAAATGGCAAAAGAATCAGGTTTCAATAGGGCTAAAAGCCAGATCAGTAGAGCGCAGATCAAACCACTAGAAGCATAATAAAGCTGGGTTCGAGCTGCTTTGAAATTCGGTTTTTTGAGGTAGAGAATAATAGAGCGTCGCAGTAAAAATAGAAGGAAGATCAAAGCATAAATCGTAGCAAGGGTGCCCAAAAAATATTCAATAAAAGCCACATAATAAAGGCTCGGGGCATCTTGAATCCAGGCCACACGGAACACTTGGATCAAAGGCCAAAACACGCCCGCCAAACCCAACGAGCGAGCAATTTTTACAAAGACAGGAAACAGAGAACTTAAAATATAAAAGAGACCCGAAAGAATAAGCAAAACTGTCGCGAAAAAACCGGTGTAGCCAAACAAAAATATATCATGCCAAAAATACCCGTTTGTGGCCTGCTCAGGAACAAGAAGCTCATAAGTCTCCGTTCCAAAAGACTGCAATAAGGTATTCACAACAGCAAAGGAACAAAGAATCAAAGCCATACCCCCGAACAGCCACTTCCAGCGCATGCCCTCCAGTTCAACTTTAAGACGTCGATGAGCAAGACGAGCTCCCAGCAAAACAAAAAAAGAAGCTCCTATAATCAAATAAAAGGCCGCGAGTTGATTGTTGAGAAAATCTTTGGCGAAGTCGACAGAATAGCTCATGAATTCACTTTAGTACCGACTCTTTAAAAAAACAAAAATTTCACACCTGTCATCACTAGAACGACGATGAAAACCGTTTTGACCCACACATTGCCTTTTTGAATGGCCAAATG
>CAZBZW010000073.1:0-4190 GCA_964496535.1 uncultured Candidatus Peribacteria bacterium | reverse complement strand
CATTCAAAACGAACACTTTGACGCGTTCTACAACGCCGATGACTCCGCTCGAGCTCGAATCATCGACGACGCTCAAACCCAAGAACAAACCGAGAAAGAAAATCCATTTAAAATTTCAAGTAAAAAAGAACTCAAGGCGGAAGATGCGGACCGAGTCGCCGACGCACTCGAAAGCAATAAGGGTGAAAAAGTATTGGAAGATTTCACCAAAGAACTTCAACAAGAAGGTGAGCTCAAGGCCGCTGAAATCCAAGAAGCCACCTATAAAAAGATTTTTGGAACCGCACGCCGGGCCAAAATGAAAAAAATGACCCAAGAAGAAAGTTACCTCGATGATCTCAAATATTGGATTCGTCTGCGAAAAGACGTGGATGACGAAAGCGATGCCAATAACAACAAGGAAAAAAGTAAGTTACGTTACATTGAGGCCGCCGACGTCGCCTATGACGAAGGTTATGTTTTCACCTCGGGTGGTCAAGTGCGCGAATTGCAAGAAATCGACGCCAAAGAACTGAAATCTGGAGCGAATTCTGAAAATGTCTTGGAACGACTCAGCCGCGCCAAATATGGGGAACACGTACGATTGAAAAACGATGAACAATCCGAACGCACGCTCGACCCTCTCGAAATGATCGAAGACATGTCCGAAACCGAAATGCTCCGCCTCAGTCTCAAATTGCTTGAAAAACTCAGCTTCGGCCTCATGGAACAATCGGGCGCGAACACAAACAAGCTCCGCAATTCCAGCGCCGTCATGAAAGCCATCAACAACAAGCTCATCGACGACCAATTCAGTCACATTGATCGCATCGCCGCTTAACCCTGCTCATGCACATTATTCGAATCTGCACTTCCGGAAGCTGTCGCCAAAATTTTTCAGAAGCCACGCTCAAAAAAGCATCTGAAATGCTCAAAATCAAACCTGGGCAAACCACTCCCGATGGCAAATTCAGGCTCGAAACTACGGGCTGTCTAGGCGGATGCAGTGAAGGGCCCAACGTCTTCTTTCAGAAAAGTGAAGGGGCGCTCGATACCCTCATGATCGATGGAGATTTTAAAACCAAAATGCTCCCAAATCGCTTTGAAAAAGAACTGCAAACTTTGATAGACTCAGACTTCTAAAACATTTTCATGCTCCACGATCTCATTATTATCGGAGGAGGTTGCGCCGGACTGGCCGCCTCTGTTTACGCCCGTCGTTACAACATGGATGTGCTGGTCGTGAGCGAGAGTCTCGGAGGCACCATCACCACCACTCACCTTGTCGAAAACTACCCCGGCTTCACCAGTGTGACAGGATTGCAACTCGCACAGGCCTTCATCAAACATGCTGAAGCCAACGATGTTCCCTTCAAGGTGGGCGAACGCGTCACAGCCGTGCGCAAAATCGGTGATATTTTCGAGGTCGATTTTGGCCCCGAAACTCTTCAAGCTCGCACCGTCCTGCTCGCCACCGGAACCACCTACCGAAAAATCGGAATTCCCGGCGAAGCTGAATTTTCATCTCGCGGAGTTTCGTATTGTGCGACCTGTGATGCCGGATTTTACAAAGGCAAAGATGTGATCATGGTCGGCGGAGGCGACAGCGCCGTGAAAGAGTCGTTGATTCTGGCCGAGCATGCTGCGCATGTGACCATCGTCTATCGCGGTGAAAAATTCACCAAGGCCGAACCGATCAATCTCAAGCGCATGGAGGCCATGCCGAACATCACGGCCCGCTTCAACACCAATCTCAAAGAAGTGCGCGGCGACACAACCGTGAAAAGTGTCTTGCTCGACGACGGTACCGAAATGGCGACTCAGGGTGTGTTCATTGAAATCGGACGCATCCCATTGACCACCATGGTCGACCCCCTCAACGTCGCCAAAAATGAAAAGGGCGAAATTCTCATCAACTCAATGAGTGAGACCAGCGTGCCCGGCTTTTACGCCGCCGGCGACGTCACCGACACCGAATGGAAACAAGCGATTGTGAGTGCCTGCGAAGGCACCAAGGCCAGTTATCGTGCCTTTGAATATGTGTCCGCCCAAAAAATCAATAATCCATCTTAACCCCTTTTATCATGCAAGATTCATGCTGTTCGAACGGAGCCTGCAACTGCTGTGAGCCCGAAATCGCGCTCGTCGGCAAAACCGCTCCCAACTTCACTATGGAAGGTGTCTTCGGCACTTCCTTCAAAAAAGTTTCCCTTTCCGACTATCGCGGAAAATGGGTGGTGCTCTTTTTCTACCCTCTCGATTTCACCTTCATTTGCCCCACCGAAATCACCGCCTTCAACGACTCTTACGAAGAGTTCCAAAAGATGAACACTGAAGTGCTCTCTGTTTCAGTCGATAGCGTTCACTCTCACCTCGCGTGGAAGAAAAACGGCCTCGGCGACATGAAATTCGGAATGCTTTCAGACATCACCAAAATGGTCAGCGCCCAATACGGAGTGCTCATTGAAGAAGCAGGAATTTCTTTGCGCGGTGTCTTCGTCATCGACCCTGAAGGAGTGCTCAAAGTTTCCGTCATTCACGACAACTCGATCGGCCGCAGTGTCGAAGAAGTGATTCGTGTGATTCAAGCGGCTCAAACCGGCGACCTCTGCCCTGCCAACTGGAAGCCAGGAAAAGAGACTCTAGGGAAGGCTTAAATTTCAAACTCAAAACGAAAAGGCACTGCGCGCTGGAGTCATCCACGTGAAGTGCCTTTTCCTAATGTAAAAACTCCGCTAGCATACGCCCCTCCCAACCACGCCATGAAAAAACTTCAAAATTACGCGTTCATTGATGCTCAAAATCTCCACCTGGGAGTCAACAGTTTGGGCTGGAAACTCGACTACCAAAAATTTCGCCACTACCTTCGCGGCAAATACAAAGTGGCTAAAGCCTTCATCTTCATTGGATACATCAAGAAGAATGAGGACATTTACGAAAACCTGAAAAGTTTTGGCTACGAATTGATCTTCAAGCCCACCCTTGAATCGAAACGCATTCCCATGAAAGGAAATTGCGACGCCGAATTGGTGCTACAAGCGATGATCGAATATGAAAATTACAAAAAAGCCGTGATCGTAACGGGCGATGGAGACTTTCATTGCCTCGTCAAACACCTTATGGAAAAAGAAAAATTAGAAAAAATCCTCGCACCTCATCCGAAAGTTTGTTCCAGTCTGCTCAGGCATTTTCCCGGCGAATATTTAGCCTATGTGGGAGATGCCAAAGAAAGATTGGAACGAATGAAAAGAACCCAATTAAGCACGGAAACTTAAAGGGCGCTTTTCGTCGTGATATGCATTCATCTTATCAAAAACCTTCAAAAAGTCAAATGCCCCTTCCCGCCCTCGACGACGCCCGCCAACTGATTCAAAATGCCCAGCGCATCACCATTATTTCGCATAAGAATCCGGATGCCGATGCGGTCGGCGCCAACCTCGCTTTGCGTGAAGCTCTCGAAACCCAATGGGGCAAAACTGTGACCAGCGCTTGCGTCGATGCACCCCCTGAAGATTCACTTTTTTTGCCCGGAGCCGATGCGTTCGTGCGAACACTCAATCTCGCCGAAACCGATCTATTGATCAGCGTGGATTGCGGAGGCTACAAACAGCTTGGATTTAACGAAGCCCAGCCCGAAATTCTCGACCACGCTCGCATCCCTTTTCTAAACATCGACCATCACGGCACCAACGAACATTTCGGCAGCGTCAACATCGTAATGCCTGACAGTTCATCCACCTGCTGCATTCTGTTTCACCTTTTCACCGCGTGGAATTTGGAGATCACCAAAAGCATGGCGACCGCGCTCTTGCACGGCCTCTATTACGACACCGGCTCCTTCATGCACGACAATACCGATCCTGATACGCTGCGCGTGGCCGGTCGACTCTTGGCTCGCGGAGGCGATCACGAAACACCTGTGAAAAAACTCTTCAAAACCAGCACTCTCGAACGCCTCAAGCTTTGGGGCCGCGCCATGGAGCGCCTCGAGTTCAATCAAAAAGGAGGCATTGTCACCGCACTCACCGAAACCGATTTCGCCGACACCGGCAGCGATTTTAAAGACAGCTCGGGGCTCGTGAATTTTCTCAATTGCATGAGCGAGGGCCGCTACCTGATGTTGCTCGCCGAAGATGGAAAGGGCCTCGTCAAAGGCTCACTCCGCACCCGCCACGACGACGTCAACATGGCTCAAATCGCCCAACTCATGG
>CAZBZW010000072.1:0-4198 GCA_964496535.1 uncultured Candidatus Peribacteria bacterium | reverse complement strand
TAGGGTGTCGCGTTTCGATTCATTTGGGTGAGGATGCCGATGAGAATTCGTTGTGCGAGCGTGCTTTTGCGGAGTGTGAACGCATCGAGCTTTTGTACTCGCGTTTCATTGCCGGAAACGAATTGGCTCGCGTGAACTCCTGTCTGGGAGAGTGGCAAGAAATTTCAGAGGAGTTCGCATATTTGATTGGCGTGGGACTTGAGGCGGGCCGACAAAGTTTTGGCGCATTCGACCTCACCGTGAAAAGTATTTTGGAAGGGTGGGGTTATGACTCGCAATATTCCTTGACCGAGGGGGTGTCGGGTTCTGTGGGCCGCGTGGAATTGGATGGACGACGCCTGCGCCTGAGCGCTGAAATCGACTTGGGCGGTCTGGGAAAGGGCTATGCAATTGATCGTATGGCCACTATTTTGGCGGACTTGCCTTCGGTTTTGATCGATGCGGGGGGCGACATGGTGGGCTGGGGGCAAAAATCGGCTGAAGCTCCGTGGAAAATTGTTTTGGAAGATCCGCGTGATCTGGGGCGGGCAATCGGCGAAGTGAACTTTGAAGGGCGAATGGCTGTGGGGGCGAGCAGTCCGGCGCGACGAAAGTGGCGCAACCGACATCACTTGGTGGATCCGATTCGGCGTGAGCCCGCGCAGGGCATGATGGGTGTGTTCACTCAGGCCGAGACGGCGCTATGGGCCGATATTTATTCGACCGCACTGTTCGTGCTGGGTTTTGAACGTGCACAAGCCTTATTGCCTACCTTGAAAGTCGAGGCTCTGCTGGTGGCGAGCGACGGGCGAGTGTTTAAAAGTGAGGGGTTTCGTGGGGGACTATTTACAGCGTGAGCGATTCAAAGGTGGCCGGCAGAACTAAAATATACCGATGAATGACCTGTTGATTCCCATGAAATTTTTCTCGGTTTTTTCTGCTTCGAGCCCTAGACTTGCCCATAATGTCGACCCGATCATCCAGTCTGGAATCTCTGCTTCTGTGTCTTCTTTCAACATCCAAACTCTTGTTACTTGCCTGGTAGCCAGCAATGCAACTGCGCCCAATATATCGGGGCCGTGGATTAAGGTTTCTTCGTACCTCCGTGTTGCATGTGGAGTGCCCGCAGGCAATCTGCCTTGAGATATCAGCCAAGGCTCCTCTCTTGGGTTTTTATTGGGCACAAAGAGCATGTTTCTGGCAGTGCCTTCTTTTGTTTGCTTGGGAAGATGAAGCCAGACAGCGTTCAGCCAGCTATTGCTTCCTATCGCTGGTGTAAAACGAGTGGACAGCGCAAACTGAAGACCTTCTGATGGTCGCCCTGCATTTGTCATTCTTTCTTGGAAACGATTGATCGCTTCTGACAGTGCAGTGGTGATCGCTTCTCTTTGACCAGTTCTTCGTGCAACTTCATTCACATCAAGTAGGGCGACGTAAGCCATTTTCTCTGTTGTGGGCGGTTGTTTCATTGACAAAATTACGGTTTATCATCTTATAACAAACCGTCTGGCCCGGCAAGGCCGTTTATCCGATCAGCGCCCGTAAATCTTTCACGACGTGCTTATCGAAGTCTTTGTTGAGAGCTTCCATGAGGTCGTGGCGTTTGATGAAAACGCGTTGAGCGTCGACACTGGTTTTTACCGAAATGTAGAGAGTTCCATTCTTGAAAAATTTGGGTTCAACAGAAGGGGTTTCGGTCAAAATCGCCGGCGAGAGGCGGCGGAATCGTTCGCAGACTTGGGCCGCTTGGGTTTCACGGTTCATGTTGTAACGGGCCACAGCTTTGGGCAATAGGGCGCGGAAATCAAAGAAGTCGCTCATGCTAAACTTTGGTAAAGTTCGAGAGTTTCTTGAGCCATTTTTTCGAATGAAAACTTACGGCTGTGTTTGAGTCCGCGATCACGCAATTCTTTTTGCAAAGTGGGGTCGAGCCAGATTCGGTGCAAAACCGAGGCCATATCCTGAGGGTCGTAGGGGTCGAAAAAGAGGGCGTTGTCTTCTCCGCAAATCTCAGGAATGCATGAGGATTTTGAGGCAACCACCGGGGTTCCGCAACGCATGGCTTCGAGGGGAGGAAATCCGAACCCTTCGTAAAGGGAGGGGAATACGAAAACAGTGGCGGTTTGGTAAAGGGCGAGCAATTCGTCTTCGGGCACGAGGCCAGTGAAAATCACGTCGTGTTCGAGGCCGAGTTCGCGCACGGTGCGGCGCACTTCGGGGTAGTAGGGGTCTTCTTCGCCGGTGATCACGAGTTGAGCTTCGAGGGCAAGGTTTTCATCTTCGCGCAAAATTTTGAAGGCGCGCAGTAGGTTCACCAGATTTTTGTGCGAGCGCCAGACGCCCGTGTAGAGGAAAAAGGGCTTGGTCACTTGGTATTTGCGAGCGGTTTCTTCGAGCATCTCTTTGTCTTCACGAGGGCCGAAAATTCCAGACACTCCTTCGTAAATCACTTCAATTTTTTCGGGATTTGTTTCAAGTTCTTCGATCAGGTCTTTTTTAGTGTTTTCAGAGACAGCAATGATTTTTTTTGCGTTTTTCACCGCACGACCCAATACCTGGCGGTAGGCGGTGCGATAAAAAGCTGAATTCATTTTTTTGCCCGGAAAGTACGAGAGCGTGAGGTCATGAATGGTCACCACGCTGGGGCGACGGTAGAGCATGGGCGCATTGAAGTGTGTGAAGTGCATGAGGTCGAGATTTTGCGAACGCAAAATGGCCCAGTAACGAATCTGTTCGGCGATACTATAATGTTTTGCGTTCACGAGGATTTTGCTCCAATTTTTATTGCGAGGCTCGAATTCGTCGAACTCTTTTTGATTCATGAACACGACGTATTCATTTTTTTTGTCGATTTCAGAGAGATTTTGAATCAACTCATAAACATAGCGCCCGATTCCGGTGAACTCAGTGGAATACATGCGGGCATCAATTCCAATACGCATACAAAAAGATTAAGTAGTGAGAGTGTAGCACGATCGAACTAGTCGTCGTAATTCTCGTCTGTAAAGCTGCCTCGCAAGCAACGACCATCTTCTATGTCTTCCCGAAGATCACCGAGGCGATCGTTGAAGGGCCCATAGAGATATCCGTATTCATCGTTGAAGTAAAAATCCACATCTTGACCTTCTTCGTCCCAATCAGATTCATGAGTATAGAATCGAATCCATGGGTCTTCCAACTCGTGATGATAGCGAGTTTGAGCCTCCGTGTAGGCATCGGGAGCTTCAGAACAGTCGACATTTCTCATGCCCCATCCTGCTTCGTTCAAATTGAAGACCCGAGCTGGAACCTTGAAGACAAAATCAAAGTCATTTGGAATTTCATCCACCATGAAAGCGGCATCTCCACTGATACCAGAATAGAGTTTTGTGAGTAGACCAATGTAGGGGAATCCCACATCTACACCAAAAGCTTCACTGTAGTTGTAGATCAATTGAGCCACTTCTCCTCGGGTGATGGCTCGGTCTGGACAAGCCCAATTGGGGCCGCAGTAATCGAAATCGTTGAGCCATCCGTTTTGATCAGCAAAAGCCATCAGATCTGCATACCAAGCGGTATCTGGAACGTCAGTCCAGGTGGTGACTTGACCCATGCTCTCATCCCAATTTTTAACCTTGTCTTGATATGGAGATAGGTAGATGAACATTTTCAGAAACTCAGCTCGGGTGACCGGGTTGATGGCTCGGAAACTTCCGTCGGCATATCCTTGAATCGCCCCCAAACTTTTGGCCCGCTCGAGATAAACGAACCACCAATCTCTTTGAGTCGCTGTGATGTCGGTGAATCCGAGCTCGGATCCGTAAGGAGAATTGGTCGTATTGAATTCTTCATTCAAAAAAGAGGTGAGGGCCACTTTAA
This sequence comes from uncultured Candidatus Peribacteria bacterium, assembly GCA_964496535.1. Taxonomy (GTDB): domain Bacteria; phylum Patescibacteriota; class Gracilibacteria; order UBA1369; family 2-02-FULL-48-14; genus CAZBZW01. Next base: position 361 of record CAZBZW010000072.1, on the reverse strand, counting down.
TGATTTCGGCGCGGTTGATGTTCAGGTTTGGCATGAAGTTTCCTGACGCATACCCCTCAAAAATACCTTGGTCGCGCACATAGTAAGCGGCTTCGCACAAGGGCTCATCACTGTATACGTCTAAGAAGTTCCCACAGGTCGATCCGCGTGCGAATACACCTGATTGAGGAATTAAAATCGATGCCATGAAGGCGATTGTAAGTATTATGCTTTTAGAGGTGGTGTTCATCATAGGTGAGTTGATATGAAAAATTGAACTGGCGGGAGTATAGCATGAATTTGCTTTGTCCTTGCCATGAAAAATCCTGTTTGCTACAGTGCGACCGCTCTTTTCGAAGAGTGCCATTTACGGAGCAGTAGC
>CAZBZW010000071.1:0-4232 GCA_964496535.1 uncultured Candidatus Peribacteria bacterium | reverse complement strand
TTTTCAAGACAACAGCGCTCAGATTTTAGAAGGGCAGCAGATTAAAGTGGAGTAAGGGGAAGGGCACCGCCATTTAAAGCGCTTCCACACTCTTCTCCATCCATTCCGCTTCGCTGGCGGTCGTCTTAATTTCAATATCGGGCGTCACACCCACCGTTTGAATGCTGCGGCCTTTGGGGCTGAGCCATTCGGCAACGGTGATTTTGATGAGCGAGCCATCCCAAAACTGTTGAATGCTTTGAGCGGTGCCCTTGCCGAAACTCTGCTGGCCGAGAACCGTGGCTCGATCCCAATCCTGAAAAGCGGCGGTCAGCACTTCTGAGGCAGAAGCAGAATTTTGATTCACCCAAATGACACTGGGCAGCTTCAGGTGATCCGGCGTGTTTTGATTTTCGATTGGAATTTGCACATCCACGGTTTTGAGTTGATAGAGGACCGCATTTTTTTCGAGAAAATGTCCGGCGATGGCTTCTGCGGTTGAAAGATAGCCCCCACGATTTTCACGCAAATCTAAAATCAAACCTTTTGGATTGGGCTCTTCGCTGGCCAGACTTTGAAGAGCGACATCGAACTCTTCATCCGCCTGATCACTGAACATGCTCAGATGAATGACCCAAAGATGATTTTCGACATCAAACTCAACCGCATCGTTTTGTACGGCTCGGCGGGTGAGGATGAGAGTTTTATGTACCCCGTTTGAGCTTAAAGTGAGAGTAACCTCAGTGCCTTCTTCGCCACGAATTTTTTGAGCGACGGCCTCGATGCTGAGCCCAGCAACTGAAACTCCATCCACTTCTAAAATTTCATCGCCCGCCTGAATTTGAGCTTCTTTGGCAGGGGAGTCGTTGAGTACCGATTCGATCAAGATTTTTTGACCATCGTTGTCGAGTTTGAGCACCATGCCGACTCCAAAAACTTTTCCGTTGAGGGCATCGAGAAAGTCGGGCCCGGCGGCGGGATCAAAGTACACGGTGTAGGGGTCGTTCAAAACCGTTAAAATTCCTTTGATGGCTCCTTGAAATAGGGCTTCTTCTGAAATCTCATTGCCTTTTACTGAATAAAAATTTTGTTCAATTAGATTCCAAATGGAGGTGAAGATGTCGGAATTGTAAAAATTGGGAGCGTCGCCGAGTAAATCGTGAGCCTCCATTTTATAGAGAAAATCAGCCCATTCGCCTCGGGTGATTTTGGAATGAGGGCGAAACAATTGGGCTTGATGTGCGTCGAGCACACCCAATTCGACGCCTCGCGCCACAAGCTCGTAATCAGGATGAGTGGCTGAAACATCCCTAAAGAGGCGATCGCGATTTTGAGCGAGAATCACGCGTGGCCCATGACCGTAAGCTTTGAGTAAAATGGCGAGTGCATCGATTCGAGTGACGGTTTTTTCAGGTTGAAATTCTTGATTGGGAGCCGAAAGCCAATTTTTTTCAACGGCCCATTCGGCTGAATTTTCAAACCAGGTGCTGTCAGGTACGTCGTTCAGTTGCACGGAATGTTCTTCGTCGGGAATCAAAAGCAAGCGACTCAAAATGGTGACGAGTTCGGCTCGAGTGAGTGCATCGTTGGGGCGAAAGTTTTCGGCGTCGCGAACGGCTCCTTGAAGCTCTAAATAATCAATCGCATTCGAATGGGGATTTTCTACAGTGTCACTGAATGCGGCTTGGGCACTGGGACTCGCGATGAATGACACACATAAAAGAGCGCTGAATAAGGTTTGAAATGCTTTGGATGGATTCATAAAACGGTGAAAGGTCCGCATTGTACTGGAACCCGTTTTGTGATACAATAATCCGATGCTTGACACTTTAAAATTTTGGGAACGCGTGAACACTTTGAGTTTGGTCGTTTTGGCCGCAATTTTCAGTGTTGCCAGTTTTGTTTTAGTGGGTGCGCGGAATGATGCGCATTTGAGTGCAGATTTCCCAGTTTTAGATCAAGTTTTAGTGACTCCTGAGGCTCAAATTCAACGCACTGATCTTGATGGCTTGGTCCAAATTGAGTTGAATTCGGGCGGTGTTTTTGGCGCCACATTGGCTGGAGATCTTGAGTTCGAAGTTCGAACCCCTGCATTTCGAGTTCGGTCCAATGAAAATGAAGTTTGGGTGACTTGGGATGCCGTGCGTCAAAGTGGCACCGTCCATGCAATTCAACATCCTGCTTGGGTCGAGTTTTTATCTTCTTCAGGTGAGACTTTGGCCACATTGCCGGTTCCCGAAGGCAGTTTTGTGAATATTCCTCTTTCGAAAATTCAAGATCGGCTTTCGCGTTTACGTCTGGCTAAACTTCAAAAGGAATTTCCCACTCAAGACTGGAAACCGGCTGATTTAGATCCTTTTGTTCAAACTTCGATTGCTTCTGCAAATGCCGTTTATCAAGAATTTCAGCTTGAGCAAGAATCGTTGATTCGAAGGCAGGCTATCTCAGCTCCAACTGGTGGCTTCATGCATTTTTTAGAAGCTCATTTAACCTGGATGCCTGAAGCTCAGCAAGAACATCAAATGGAACGCGCAGGAGCGTCGCTTCAGGTTGCAATGAGTGCTTTTTTGAGCGGAGATGAGCAGACAGGTGCAGAATCTTTAAAGATTTGGAGCGAATCGGCTGAGTCCAGTCCTGAACTTTTAACCCTCTATTCCAGGCTTTTTTACGTCTTGCCAGGCGATCCTCTTTATGAGGTGAAACAGGTGGCGGGAACTTGGGTGGCTCAAAGCGATCCAGAATCGGTTTTACAGCGTTCTTATGGTGAAATCCAAGACCTCTTGCGTCGGGGCGATACCGCCGCCGCTCAATCGGCTTTTGATGCCTATCAAACTCGTTTTTCAGATTCCATGCACGGTGGATTCTTCGATTCCACCGAAGGACGTTTGTTGTTGAGCCAACATCACTCTCTTCTGTTTGAACTCTTGCAAAATCAACCCGCTCTTTTTTCGGTTTCACACTTTCAATTTTTGCTCACAGTGGAACGTCAAATTCTCAGCGCTTATGCGGAAGAATCGGATGATCTTGATGAAGAGCGACAAAGCTTTATTCAAAATAAACTGGCCCTGGTTCATAATCTTGTCGATTCAGGTCGGGCGCGCAAAATTCCAATTTCAGATGCGGCTGAAATGGCCGATGAACTTTTGTTTTCGGCTGATGAAGATTTGCGACAAGTGACCTCACAATCGGCCATTCTCAGTTTTTATAAAGATGAACTCGCTCGTTTGAGCCTTTCGGTCGATTTCATGAAAACACCCGAATTCTTTACTTATGAAAACTTTGATGAAGGTTTGGCGGCTTATGAGAAAAAAACTCAAGATCTCAATGAATTGAACCAGTACTTGTCGGACCTAAAAATGGGTTCCACTCCTGAAGAAGATGCCCCCAGTCTTGCAGATGCAGTGAAAGAAATGGGCAGTATCCTCTCTCAAAATGCGATTGCCTATGAATCGGTTGAAAGCATGGAGGATGCTGGCTTGCGCCTTTTTGAATTGCATGGAGCTAGTTTGAATGGCGTGCCCTTTGAAGGTCGAGCGGATCGAAGCAGTCATATTTTGTACGATCTCAAAGTGAATGACCACGAATTTCAATCGGGAGTTTTGATTGAACAATTGGCATTGGTCATTCAAGAATTGCAAAAAACTGACGGGGCGTTGGAGCCTGAAGTTTTGCCGACGCCGAGTGTGAATTTACCTCAAACCACTTCTTTGACTGATCAAGTCATGCGCGAACAAGCCATGTTGTTGTTTGGTCGAGCTGATTTGGATTCCAAAACTTTGGTTTGGACCATTGAAGATCGAGCGCTCAAAACCGTTCGATTTGAAGGTGAAATTTCAGATATCAGTGCGACGGTTTCCGGAGTTTTGAATCTAGACACTCAACGTGTGAGTTTCATTGAGGCTCAGTTGCCCGATGGCCAAAAAATCACCCTACCTTCAGTCCCACTTTCAAGCTTCAAATCTGCCTTAGATGAAACTTTGCAGAGCGTGAACTAGTCTGCTAAGATTCCGCAGACTTTCATTTAATTCATGCCCGAAGCTCAATACTCAGCCGATCAAATTCAAGTTCTTGAAGGTTTGAGTGCCGTTCGAAAACGCCCTGGAATGTATATTGGAACCACCGATGTGGCGGGTCTTCATCACTTGGTGTGGGAAATCGTCGATAACTCAATCGATGAAGCGATGGCGGGCCATGCTCGTCACATTGATGTTGAAATTGGAGCCGATGGCTCGATCACTGTGGAAGATGATGGA
>CAZBZW010000070.1:0-4343 GCA_964496535.1 uncultured Candidatus Peribacteria bacterium | reverse complement strand
TAATAATGGGAATAAATATTTCAATGCCTAGTTTAATTGGAATGGTTGGACTTGTTGATGGGGTTGGATTTGGATTCGTCGAGCGTGCCAGGATTTCTCCGGTCGTGCTATGGTCATAGCTCCATTCGTCCAGCAGATTGCCAGCGGCATCTTTGAGCTGGACGGTTTCGGTGCCGTTGTTGAGCTGAAAAGTCAGGTTTTCGACTTTAAAAATTCCATGAGCGGTGATGTTGCCCGAGAGTGTCATCGGGTGATGAGTTGCGTCTTCCAATGTATAATCGCTCAAGTCGATCGATTGAGAATTTGGGTTTGGCAGTTCGACCCATTCTTTTTCGCCTGAGTTTGGGTTTGGGTAAAGTGCATGCAAATCAAGATCGAGTGTGGTTCCGGTGGGAGTGGGGGCCGTGCAGGTTTCGGCCGAACTCGCTTGCGGACTCAAGAGAGAACCGATCACAGTGGCGGTGAGTAAAAATCGTTTCATACGGTTTTGGGTTAGATGTTCGCAGAGTGAGCCTCGAACATTAAAAAACCCTGAATTTTTCCTCAATTTTTTCTTAAAAAAGCGTGCTTGCCGTGCACCGTTCATGTTGTTAAACTTGGCTCAGTTTTATTTGTTTCGCTCGCACGTTTTCATACCTTGAATACTCCTGAAGAAATTTTGAAAAAGTTCTGCACAAATCGGTTCATTTTTTGGGGAAATAGGGTTCAAAATGCGCGGGGATAACCCCTAAGTTCAATGTCTCTCACTTTAATTTTATCCCTTGCACTGGGACTCGGTGCTGGTGGTTTGGGCGGCTACGCCTTTCGCAGTCGTCGTTTGAAAGACGAAGAAATGTCTCTTCGCAAAGAACAGGAAGAAGCGGTCCAAAAAGCTCGCGAAGAAGCGAGTGGGGTCCTTTTGAAGGCCAAGCAAGAAGCGCTTCGTGCCCATGAAGACGCCCAGCGTGAAGAAAGAACTCTTCGCAAACGCCTCGAGGAATCTGAAACTCGTCTCCTTAAAAAAGAAGAAACTTTGGATGCTCGTGTCGATCAACTCGATAAGATGAAAGAAAGCTTGGAAGAAAAAGTCCAAAACCTGAAAGAAGAACGTGAAAAGGCTCAAAAATTGGTGGCCGAGCAAGAGCAGAAATTGCAAGAAGTGGCCAGACTCAAGCCTGAAGAAGCTCGTGAGGTCATGCTCAAGCGAGTTGAAGAAGAATTTAAAGACGACCTGGTAGCATATGCCAAGAAACGTGAGGCAGATGTGACTGCTGGAGTGGAAGAAAAGGCCAAACAGATGCTGGCCGATGCCATTCAACGTTACGCCTCTGAGACCACTGTTGAATCGACGACCACCGCGGTGACTTTGCCTGCTGAAGATATGAAAGGCCGCATCATCGGTCGTGAGGGGCGCAACATCAATGCGTTCGAAACCACAACTGGTGTGGATGTGATTGTGGATGACACTCCAGGTTCGATCATTTTGAGTGCGTTTGACCCGATTCGTCGCTACATGGCGAAGATCACGCTCGAACGGCTTGTGGAGGATGGACGCATTCATCCCGCTCGAATTGAAGAGACTCACACCAAAGTGAAAGAAGAGGTGAGCATGCTCATTAAAGAATTGGGAGAAAAAGCCGCCTATGAGGTTGGCGTCGCAGGCTTGCCTCCGGCTTTGCTCAAAATTCTGGGACGTCTCAAATTCCGCATTGCGTACGGCCAAAATGTGCTCAAACACAGCATGGAAGTCTCATTTTTGGCGGCAGAATTGGCTGGAATGTTGGGGGCGGATATCGACGTGTGCCGAAAGGCTGGACTTCTTCAAGATATTGGGAAGGCTGTGGACCACGAAGTTTCGGGCAAGCACGCATTGATTGGGCATGATATTCTGAAGAAATTTGGAGTTTCAGACGCCATTGCGCATGCCGTTGAAGCCAACGAAGGGGATGTGGAGGCCAAGACGATTGAAGCCAAGATCGTGCAGGTGGCAAACCTCATTTCAGTCTCTCGTCCAGGGGCCAACAAAGAAAATCTCGATGCGTTCATCAAGCGCCTTTCAGATATGGAGCGCATTGCCACTTCGGTGCCGGGCGTTGAAAAAGCCTTTGCCGTTCAAGCAGGACGCGAACTCCGTGTCTTCGTGGCTCCTACTGAAATTGACGATCTTTCGACCATCAAGCTCTCTCACACCATCGCTCGTAAGATCGAAAAAGATCTTCAATATCCGGGCAAAATCAAAGTTGAAGTGATCCGCGAAAAGCGTGTAGAAGCTTAGGGTGGAAGTGGTGCGAGAATTGAGGAAAGAGGCGTTTGCGGAGTGATCACTCTGTAGGGCAGAGGTATCGATCGTTATCGCATTGGCTTTCTCTGAATACATCTCTCAGTGGTTCATAGTCGAATTCCCCATTTTGTTTTACAATGCAGGTCCAGCCAATTCCTTCAAGAGCAGCTTGGTTTGATGTGCTAGGACATTCTTCATGCCACCCTGTGGTTACGGCTTCTGCATTGCTAAATTGAGCCCACCAACCCGGCTCTTCTTCATCACTGATGCAACAAGGGTGCCCATCCAAGTCGGAAGAAGGGGCGTGACAATAGACCGTTGCATTCGCAGGCTCTTCTATTCCTGAGCATAAAATTGGCCCTCCATCGCAACCTTGAAGAGCGGAAAGGGCTAGAGCTAGATATCTGGCCCTAATTGATCCTGCAAAACTTCTTGTGTCCGGAGTTTCTGAGACTTGAGTATGCGATGGAATTTGTTCGTGGCTCATGAATAGATGGTGAAATTATGTTAATATTAACTACATTTTTGTTTTCGTGTCAATTTCGTCCAAGCGATTTATTTCGTTCTGAACTGAATCGTTGTTCTGGGGCCTATGCGTGTGGATTCTCCTTGACGATGAATTACGGGGCCGTGCATGATCAAAAACTCTCCATTGGGGATCGGTATTTGTTGAGCTGTTCCGTTTTTGACTTGTTCACAGACTGCCAAGTGAAATAGATTTTCAGCTTCAATATCTGCATTTGGCTCATTATTGGGATGTGCTTTCTTAGCGGCTATCTCGATTTCTGAATTATTCACGATTGCGTCTTCTACCACTTCAATGCTGGCCACGTCGCCTAGGGCCATGAAACCTCTCACTTCGCCCTCTTTTTCGTCAAAATGCCATAGACTCACGCTTCGATCCGTCGTCCCAATATCTTTTGTTTCGTAAGTTGAAATGCTCACCTCTATCTCTACAAAAATGGTGGTCAAGTGTTTGCCTTCAATGATTTCATTCAGTCTTCGGGCGAAATTTAAGAGCGCTGTTTTAAAGTCCGCGTCCAAGCCATGAGTGTTGGATGCTTCTACCAAAGCAACGTTTGCACCTTCTACATCAAACTTGATTTCATCACAGTCGCCCCCCTCATCATAAGCTTGACCGATGAGAGTGTTGAGCTCGGCTATTTCTTCTGACGCTAAAGATATTCTTTCTGCACGATTCATAGTTATTTTGTACAACTAATTTTCTAATTCGTCAACCCACCTCACTTGACCCTCATCCTCATGTGAATACAATTAGCACTGCAACTCAACGAGTGCTAATTTTAAATCTCTCTAACCTTTATATCTATGAGCACATTGCAACCCTTGGCTGGATACGTTCTGGTCAAACGCATGGAAGTTCCGACTCAAACGAGCTCGGGAATCATTTTAACTGAATCCACAAAAGAAAAGCCTCAAAAAGGAGAGGTCTTGGCTGTGGGGCCTGGGAAAGAAGGCAAAGAGGCCCAGGTGAAGGCTGGGCAGACCGTGCTCTTTAAAAAGTATGGTCCGACCGAAGTGGAAGTCGACGGACAAGAACTCTTGCTCCTTGAAGAAGAGGATATTCTCGCAATTTACCAATAATCTAACCTTATTTTGACCATGGCTAAAAAAATCACATTCAACGACGAAGCACGACAAAAGCTTCTAGCAGGAGTGCGCAAACTTTCAGATGCGGTGCGCATCACGATGGGCCCCAAGGGCCGAAATGTGCTCCTTGAAAAGAAATTCGGAGGACCGATGATCACCAACGATGGAGTGACGATCGCCAAAGAAATTGACCTGAAAGATCCTGAAGCAAACATGGGTGCTCAGCTCGTGAAAGAAGTTGCCACCAAGACCAACGATGTGGCCGGGGACGGAACCACGACTGCAACCGTTTTGGCTGCGGCTCTCCTTGAAGAAGGGGTGCGCAACATTGTGGCGGGAGCGAACCCGGTGATGGTGAAGCGTGGAATGGATAAGGCCTTGGCGGCCGTGGTCGAAAAACTGATGAGCATTTCTAAACCTGTGAATAACAAAGAAGAAATTGCTCAAGTCGCTTCGATTTCCGCTCAAGATG
>CAZBZW010000069.1:0-4537 GCA_964496535.1 uncultured Candidatus Peribacteria bacterium | reverse complement strand
GGTATTTCAAGCTAAAAGCCAGATATAGAGAAGCCTATGAACTCGAAAACGATTTTTGACCAAGAGATCAGCCTTTGGGCATCTTGGTGAATACCTCACCTCAAACAACTGGTCTTCACCCGCGCCCCCTTCACCGCTACAATAAGCTCAATGAAGACGGTTTATGAAACATCCTGTGGAGTCGTGCTTTGGACTGGAGAAAGCTCCGAGCCCAAATTTCTTTTATTGCACTATCCAGGCGGGCATTGGGATTTTCCGAAAGGCCACGTGGAGCCCAGCGATGCAGATCAAACGGCCACAGCCTTGCGTGAGCTGAAAGAGGAGACAGGCATCGCCGAGGTCACGCTCGACCCCGATTTCAAAACCGAACTCCGCTACATTTTCAGGCGCGGACCTCACGAACGTGTCGACAAAGTGGTGCACTTTTTTTTGGCACGTACCGACGAAACCGAAATTGAACTCTCGCACGAGCATCAAGATTACGATTGGATGACCTACGCCCAAGCTCTCGAAACACTCACCTTTAAAAACGCTAAAGAAGTTTTGAAGACCGCTCACATCCACATGGCCCCCGAAAATAATGTTGAATCCTGAACAACAGGCGGCGGTTTCAGCCATTGAAGGTCCCGTCATGGTTTTGGCCGGTCCCGGAACTGGAAAAACCGAAATTCTCGCCTCACGCATTGAAGAGATTCTTCGTCGAACTCAGCTCGATCCCTACAACATTCTCTGTTTGACCTTCACCGAGTCTGGAGCGGTCGCCATGCGTGCTCGTCTCAAGCAAAAAATCGGACCCGCTGCCTATTCCGTGCAAATTCAAACCTTCCACTCGTTTTGCAACGGAGTGATCCAAGAAAATCCTGAAGCCTTTTCAGAAACCAAAGAGCTCGAATCGCTCACCGAACTGGAACGGGTGCAGATTTTGCGTGAAATTCTGGTCGCCCGCCCGCCGCGCTCCCCATGGGTGCCCTTCGAAAATCCTTATTTTCACACCAAAGATCTCAGCCAAGCCATTTCAACGCTCAAACGCGAAGACATCAGCCCTCTGCATTTTCAGAAAACACTCGAAGTGATTGAAGCTTTTCTCAATTCACCCGAAGCTGAAATGATCGAGTCGCTCGCTCAAACGAATGGTCATCAATTTTCGGTTCCGCAGGCGCATGAGCTCAGCGCTCTCATTCAAGACGGCCCCCTACATTTTCTAGGCGAAAATCCACCTGATTTTGAAGAGAAAAAACTGCGCACCGCCTACAAAAACAGCATCAAGGAAGCCCACGCAAAACTCAAAGAACACCTACCCAAACAAAAGGCGCTTCAAGAAATTTATCTGGCTTTTGAAACAGCGTTGGCCAAACGCGGCCGTTACGATTTTGAGGATATGATTTTGTTTGTGGTGCGAAAATTCAAGTCCGACGCGTGGGTTTTGTCGCGCTATCAGGAACGATTTCAATACATTTTGGTGGATGAATATCAAGACAGCAACGGCGCTCAGAACGAAATTTTAACCCTGCTCACCACGCACCACGAAACGCCCAATATTTTTGTGGTGGGGGATGACAAGCAGTCGATCTACCGTTTTCAGGGCGCCTCGCTCGAAAACATTTTATATTTTTATCATCGCTTCAAAAACGAACTCACGCTCGTCAGTCTCAAAGAAAATTATCGCAGTGGGCAAGCGATTTTAGACGCCGCGCACTCGCTCATGCAGGCTCAAATGGAGTCCGCGCCCGCCGCCATGGGAGTGCAGGCCATCGAGCTCGTGGCTCAGCAAGAAGCCAGCATCGTGCGTCCCGAATTGCGCGAATTTCACACTGAAGAAGAAGAGCACGGGGGTCTCGCCCTGCTCGTTCAAAACCTGATTCAAGAAGGCACCGAGCCCAATGAAATTGCCATTTTATTGCGCGAAAATTTTGAAGCCGAGCAGATCGAATCGGTCTTACTGAAAATGAAAATTCCAGTGCGCCTGCACGCCGGCAAAAATCTACTCAAAGACAGTTCTATTTTGAGCCTCGTCCCTTTCATGCCCGCGCTCGAAACACCGATGAACGACCGCCGTCTCTATCGCGCTCTTCAAAATTCCGCTTGGGGTTTTTCAGAAGAAGAACTTTTGAGATTCATGATCGAACATCGCGCCCGCCGAAAGCCTCTGCTCAGCGCCCTTTTGGAGGATAAACATTTCAAAGATTGGGCGCTCATGCTCGGCAAAATGCATCGCCTCAGTTTTGAAGAAACACTTAGCGATTGGTTTCAGACGATGATCCGCGAAAGTGGCTTGCGCGATTGGGTTTTGCAGTCTGAAAACGCGCTCGAACGCCTCAACAAATTGCAGAGTTTGCACACCCACATCGACCGTTGGAATCGACAAAAACACGATCTTCGTCTCAGCGATCTTCTCGAAGATTTTGACCTATTGATCGAACACCAAATTCCGCTTTATGAAAACGCATTTGAGTCGGCCGCATCTGCCGTGAACGTGATGACCGCGCACAAATCAAAAGGTCTCGAATTTGAAGCCGTCTTCATTCCGCATTTGAACGAAGGCCGCTGGAGTGGACGCAGTTCTCACAACAAAATGGTCTATCCGCCCGGGCTCATTCAAAGCAAAAATCAAAATGATGCCGAAGCTCAAAATGCCGATGAAAAACGCCTGCTCTATGTGGCCATGACTCGCGCCAAAAAACGCCTCTTCCTCTCGTTTGCCGAAACCGACGCGCAAGGTCGCTCCAAAAGCCCCAGCCGCTTTCTCGCCGAAATTGAATCTGAAAAACTAGACAATCTAGACACGCAAAGTCTCTCAAATGACGCCATGCAACTGCGCCCCAAAATGCTCTTTGCACCGGCCTCAAATCCACTTCACTCGGTGCGTGATCTCCTTGCCCCCTTGGTCGAAGATTTCACACTCTCGGCCAGTTCCCTCAACAGTTATCTGCACTGTCCGCGCCGTTTTCTCTACGAACGTCTCATCAAAATTCCGTCGGAAGACAGCCGCTCGCTCGCGTTCGGAAGCGCCGTTCACAGCGCCCTCGAAGCCTTACACAATGAACATCGCCGCGACGAATTCCCAGGCCTCAAATTCCTCAGGGAGCAGTTCGATCACGCCCTTGAAAAAGAGCTGATGACCGCTGAAAATTTCACCCGAAGCCAAGCCTACGGTCACGAAGTTTTAGAGGAATTTTACGAACACTTTTCACCCAAATTCCATCGCCTCGTGATTCCAGAATACAACTTCATGCGCGAACGCATCATGGTGGGCAATATTCCCATCACCGGCAAACTCGATAAGCTCGAACTTTTGGATGAAAGCGGCAACGAAGTGCGCGTGGTCGACTACAAAACCGGCAAACCCGAAACCAAGCGCGACGAACTCAAGCCCGGCGGAGACTACCACCGTCAAATCGTTTTCTATCAACTGCTCTGCGACAACGCCCGACGTTTTCCGTTCCGCATGGTGCAGGGCGAGATCTGTTTCGTCGAACCGATGCCCGACGGCTCATTCCGACAAGAGCGTTTTGAAGTGAGCGCCGAAGACAAGGCCCGCGTGCTCAACGAAATTCGCGCCGTCTACGATGACATCACCAACCTGCGCTTTCTCGACCTTGCCCCCGAAGAAGGCTGTGGAGATTGCGAGTATTGCTTAGCCGCACTGCAAACAGTCGGTGCCTAGAATTTCATCGGCCCACGATCGCAAAGGGAGCAAGTCGTTCACGGTCAGTTCACCCGAGTGGTGAAAGACACCCGTTCCGTCATCGCCATCTGTAGACTGTTCGCGAGCACCCTCAGGCCTCACAAAAAGACGATAGTCAGACCACACCGTATCTCCAAACAATTCCTCCACTCGACCCTCCCCGCACGCAGCCGCAGTGAACACGGCCTTGATTTGATATTTGTCGCTATACGAAGAAGTCGCATACTCCGCATAGACAGGATAAATTGCCTCTTCAGCACCCGTCATCGCATTCATTTCACTTGTGGGCGCCTCTGTACAAACAGAATCAGCCATGTCGAGCGTCAACAGGTCATATTGAGAAGGAGGGGGCGTGACATTACTTCTCAGCTCAGACGGAACAGATACTTCTTGTTCGATTCCAGTTAATCCGGCTTTACTCGAATCAACAATGACAGTAATATTATCTGTTACACTCCTTGGGTATTTGTTAAACACTTTTTGCAATACAGATAAGAAATTGGCCTTATCATCATCTGATAATTCACTTGAAAAACGTATTGATGGGTTTGTGTACCCGAGACGGAATACTCGCTTTATCAACATACGAGCATTTAATTTCCATGTTTCTGGATTTATTAATCGAATAATAGGATAACTATTCCCTATGGACGTGATATATTTTTTTGCCTCTTGAGTAGATTTTTTCAAAGCAGAATTATTCTGTGACAACAACAATGATTTTATGGAATCCGATAAAATAGGAAATATCTCTATCGTGGGAGTTCGATAGGAAAATGAAACTTCATTTACGGCACCGGTATCATTTCGAAGTGTCAGTGTCTTTGTTTCACGATTCACATTAACAACTTG
>CAZBZW010000068.1:3920-4668 GCA_964496535.1 uncultured Candidatus Peribacteria bacterium | reverse complement strand
TATCTATTCTTTCTTTACGTGGTCGTGCATTATCTGGGCGTGTGGTTCAGTATTTGGGAATAATATTGAGCACGAGAGGGGGTGGTGGATTGACTTTCTTTGAATTTCCGTATAACCTAAAGTAGGAATTACCTACTTTCACATGACAAAAATACTTCAATCCACGCCGCGAGGACAAATCACCTTACCAAAAGCGTGGCGAGATCAATTTCCAACCAACTACTTTTCAGCAGAAGTCAAAAAGGGGCAATTCATTTTGACCCCCGTTGAAGTGAGGAAGTTTGAAGCTGAAGATGAATGGGAATTTACAGAGGAAACTAAAAAAGACATTGAAATAGCATGGGCGGAGCACAAAGCGGGCAAATCGATTCCTCTGGCTAAAGTCATGAAGGAGTATGGATTATAGGTTGAACATCACCCCGCGTGCGAAAAAAGAACTCGATAAGCTTCCTAAAGAAATTTCGAGGAGGATTTTAACAAAACTGAACGAAGCGGTAGTAGCGGGAAGTGTGTTGGCAAGAGCCAAAGCTCTTTCAGGCTATTCTATTCCGACCTATCGATTTCGCATCGGAGATTATCGGGTGATTTTTAGAAAAGAAGAGCAGACCGAAGAATGGGTTTTATTGGTGATCGTTAAAGTGGGGCACAGAAAGGAGGTTTATAAAAAACTTGATAACTCGTAATTATAGTTCAGAAAGGCGCAACCGGCCTTAAAATTGACAAATCTTAAATATACTTTAAAATAATA
>CAZBZW010000068.1:0-3910 GCA_964496535.1 uncultured Candidatus Peribacteria bacterium | reverse complement strand
CATCCAATCAAAAACCTTATGAAAAAAATCGAAACCTTACAACTTCTGAATCTCTTGAACCAAAACTTAGCAGAAGCCGCTTGGGAAAAAATGCGTGCAACAGGCTGGGCAAATCCTACCTTCAAACTAGGTGACAATATATTGGATATGGCAGAGCTTCCTCTCGATGAGGAAGATGAAGCTGATGGAGTTCGTGTAATGGCCATAACGCTTCGCAATAAAAATGATGGGGAGGATTCAGACGAAAATCAAACGGTGTATTTAATACATCGTCCGGGAGAGTTGTGGAAAATAGAAGAAGGAACGAATGAAGATATGGATGAAACGACCGCCAATCTTATTTTAGAAGCTTTAAGAGACAGCCAGACTCTATCTGAAGCAGATAAGGTGGAAGAAACGGCTCGAAGATTTGCGGAAACAGTGAGAACTAGGGGCTTTGTCGACGAAGGGGAAGCTTAAAAAGTTTATATTTCCCTTGTTCAATACAAGCCCTTGTCTTTATACTGAGGGCCAATTTAACGCTACCCCTCATGATCTCCCCTGAAATGATCGCGCAGCAGATTCCTCAGGTTCTGCGCGGGACGAATTTTGCAAACCTGGGTGCACGTTACGAAGGCAAGGTGCGCGACAACTACACTCAAGGCGATCGCCGCATTCTGGTCACCACCGACCGACTTTCGGCCTTCGATCGCATCATCGCCTGCATTCCATTCAAAGGTCAGGTGCTCAATGCCATGACCAAATACTGGTTTGAGCAGACCAAAGACATTTGCCCAAACTATGTGGAAAGTTACCCAGACCCCAATGTGATGGTCGGTATCGAGTGCAAACCTTTGATGGTTGAAATGATCATCCGCGGCTACATCACCGGTTCCACCACGACGTCCGCTTGGTACAATTACGAAAAAGGAGTTCGCAACCTCTGCGGAAATATTTTGCCCGAAGGCCTCAAAAAGAATCAGAAATTGGCCGAGCCCATCATCACGCCCACTTCAAAAGCGGCGCATGGAGATCACGATGCCAACATGACCCCTGAAGAAGTTTTAGCCGCCGGTTTGGTCACCCAAGAGGAATGGGATCAGCTCGCCGACTGGACACGAAAACTCTACGCACGTGGAGCTGAATTGGCCGCTCGCCAAGGCATGATCCTTGTCGACACGAAATTTGAATTTGGCCGCGCACCCGACGGTCGCCTCATGGTGATTGACGAAATTCTGACACCCGATTCATCTCGTTACTGGATTTCAGCGACCTACGAAGAACGCATGGCCGCCGGACAAGAACCTGAAAACATCAACAAAGAATACCTCCGTCTTTGGCTCGCCGAACAAGGCTACCGCGGGGAAGGTGAAATTCCAGAAATTCCTGAAGAAGTGATTGTTGAAACTGCGCGCCGTTACATCGACGCCTACGAACGTCTCAGCGGCACCGAGTTCAAGCCTGAAAGCGGCGACCCACTTCCACGCATCATCGAAAATTTAAAACCCTACACTCTATGATTGTTCCATTTTTACTCGGGTCTAAAGCCGATCTTCCACATGCGGAGAAAATCGCTCAAGTGCTCAAAGATTATGGAATTCACTATGAGTTCTATGTGTGCTCGGCGCACAAAGTGCCCAAAGTCACACTCTCCATCATCGAAAAATTCAATGAGATGAAAGAAAGTGTGGTCTTTGTGGGAATTGCCGGACGTTCCAATGCGCTCAGCGGAGTGATTGCCGGAAACACACATTTTCCAGTGGTGGCCTGCCCTCCATTTTCCGACAAAGCCGATTACGCGGTGAACATCCACTCGACGATTCAAATGCCCAGCGAAACGCCTGCGATCACGGTCATCGACCCTGAAAATGCCGGCCAAGCAGTGGCGCGTATTCTCGCTCTCACCAACAAAGATCTCGCGAAAAAAATCCAAACCCACATCAAAGTGGTGAAGTCTTCATTTTCTGACAAACCCATTGAATCATGATCGGTGCTCTTTCTCCTTTAGACGGTCGTTACGCATCCAAACTCACTGGCCTCGCGGCTATCTTTTCAGAAGCCGGACTCGTGCGCAGTCGCATCGCCGTCGAAGTCGAATGGCTGATCTTTTTGTGCAATGAATTGAAACTCGAGGGAACCTTCAAAATCGAAGAGCCCGAACTTTCAGCCCTGCGCAAACTCTACATCGAATTTAAAGAGGAGTTCGCCGAAGAGGTGAAGGCCATCGAAAAAACCACCAATCACGATGTGAAAGCGGTGGAATATTTTTTGCGCGACGCTCTCAAGGTTCTCAAACTTTCAGAGCTCATTCCGTTTTTGCACTTTGCGGCGACCAGCGAAGACATCAACAACTTGGCCTATGCCCAGATGCTCAAGACCGCGATGCAAAAAGAAATGCTCCCAGCGCTCGAAAAATTCCTCGCCGACCTCAAAGAATTTTCAGAAAAAACAAAGTCACTGCCGATGATGTCTCGCACTCATGGCCAACCCGCATCGCCCACCACGGTCGGTAAAGAATTTAAAAATGTTGGCGTGCGATTGTGGCGCCAATTTGAAATGCTGAAGAGCCAGACCTATATGGGCAAGATGAATGGCGCGACCGGAAACTTCAATGCACATGTCGTGGCCTACCCCGAAGTCGATTGGGTCAA
Source organism: uncultured Candidatus Peribacteria bacterium (assembly GCA_964496535.1). Taxonomy (GTDB): domain Bacteria; phylum Patescibacteriota; class Gracilibacteria; order UBA1369; family 2-02-FULL-48-14; genus CAZBZW01. The sequence continues at coordinate 1,280 of CAZBZW010000068.1, read as the reverse complement.
CGCCAGCCGCACTTTTGTGGAAAAACTCGGCCTCACGTGGCAGCGTTGCACCACTCAAATTGAGCCGCACGATTTCATCGCCGAACTCATGGACACCCTGCGTCGCACCCACACGATCTTGATCGATCTTTCACGCGATTCTTGGGCTTACATTTCGCTCGGTTACTTCAAGCAAAAACAAGTGGAAGGCGAAGTCGGTTCTTCGACTATGCCTCATAAAGTGAACCCCATCGACTTTGAAAATGCCGAAGGAAATTTCGGACTCGCCAACGCACTTTGCGGACACTTTTCTGAAAAATTACCGATCTCTCGTTGGCAGCGCGACCTCACCGATTCCACCGTGCTCCGCAACATGGGAGTCGCCTTCGGTCACAGCTTGCTCGCCCTGCAAAGCCTGCAAAAAGGGCTCGGTAAACTTCAGCCCAACGAAGATTTCATTCTTGAAGACCTCGAAAATCACCCGGAACTGTTGGGGGAGGCGGTGCAGACCGTCATGCGCCGTTATGGAATTGCCGATGCCTACGAACAGCTCAAAGACCTCACACGCGGGGAGCGCATCACGCTCGAGACTCTGCGCGCCTTCATTGAAAAACTTGAAATTCCTGAAGACGCCAAAAATCGCTTGCTCAAGCTGACTCCGAAGACTTACATTGGCCTTGCTGACAAACTTTAGACCCCCAAGCAAATGATCCTCTCTGACCGCGACATTAAAAAAGCCATTGCCGAAGGCCGCATTGAAGTGAGTTCTCCACTCGAAGATCACCTCAAAAATATCCACGCTTCGAGCATGGACTTTCGCCTCGGCAAATATTTCAAAGTCTACGAACACAGCAAACACGCCGTGCTTGATCCTCTCAAAATGGATAGCTTCGAAGGTCTCACCAAAATGGTGGAAATCAATGATCCTGCCGAACCTTTCATTGTGCACCCTGGCGACTTCGTGCTCGGAGTCACTCTCGAAAAAGTGAAACTCCCCACCGACATGGTGGCTCGCGTTGAAGGCCGCAGTTCGCTCGGACGCCTCGGCATCATCATCCACTCGACCGCCGGCTTCATCGACGCCGGTTTTGAAGGCACCATCACTCTTGAAATCACCAACATCAACCGCATGCCCGTGGCCCTTTACCCTGGAATGCGCGTCTGCCAACTCGCCTTTGAAATGATGAGCAGTGAAGCCGACGTGCCTTACAATATGAAAGCCTCCTCGAAATATCAGGGCCAATCATTACCTGAAGAAAGCAGACTCACAGTGGACCCAGAGTTTCAGAAGTTTTTGGAGG
>CAZBZW010000067.1:2823-4809 GCA_964496535.1 uncultured Candidatus Peribacteria bacterium | reverse complement strand
TCGAGATGCGACGGTGACCGGTTGCCACAGTCGAACAAAAAATGTGTTCGAACATACGGAGCGAGGCGACGTTTTGATTGTGGCCGTGGGCCAGCCCGAAATGGTGCGTGGCGAACATGTGAAAGAGGGCGTGGTGATGCTCGACGTGGGTATTCATCGTCGTGATGACGGCAAACTGGTGGGAGACGTGCATTTTGAGTCGGTCGCACCCAAAGCGAGCATGATCAGTCCGGTTCCTGGGGGCGTGGGTCCGTTGACCGTCGCCTGTCTGCTCGCAAACACCGTGACAGCGGCGAGCAAAAACGCTAAACTCTAAACTCATTTTCAGCCTATGTGTGGAATCCTCGGCATTGTCGGTCACAAGTCCGTTGCTTTTGAACTCTACGACGGTCTCATGATGCTTCAGCATCGTGGGCAAGACGCGGCCGGAATGGTCACGATGCATGGCGACACCATGCACATTCATAAAGCCGACGGATTGGCTTCTGAGGTTTTCACACCCAGTGTGATGAAACGACTTCAAGGAGATATTGGAATGGCGCACGTGCGCTACCCCACTGCCGGCACTTACGATGCGGCCGAAGCTCAGCCTTTTTATGTGAACTCCCCTTTTGGCATCACACTGATTCACAACGGAAATCTCACCAACACCAAAGAATTGCGCCGCCAGGTTTTGAAAGAAGACCGTCGACACCTCAACACTCAATCGGACTCTGAGGTTTTATTGAATATTTTAGCCAACGAATTTGATTTATTGCAGGTGCGCACGCTGACTCCTGAAACTGTTTTTAAAGCGATGCGAGGCGTTTATAAGCGCATTAAAGGAGGTTATGCCGTGATTGCGATGGTGGCCGGCCAAGGAATGATTGCGTTTCGCGATCCTCAAGCGATTCGGCCTTTGATCATGGGTGAACGCAAGACGGGCGAGACGACCGAAACCATTTTTGCCTCTGAAAGCGTGGCGCTCGATGTGTTGGGTTACGATGTTTTGCAAGATTTGAAGCCAGGTGAAGTGGTATTTGTTGATAACGATGGTGTGCGACATTCTGAAATTTGTGCGGAGGCCACCGAGTATCGTCCTTGTATTTTTGAATACGTTTATTTTGCTCGACCCGACTCCTTGATTGACGATATTTCGGTCTACAAATCGCGCTTGCGCATGGGTGAACGCTTGGCCAAAAAAATTAAAGCGGCGAACCTTGAAATTGACGTGGTGATTCCAGTGCCCTCCACGGCCCGTCATTCCGCCGTTCCCCTCGCCTACGAACTCGGCGTGAAATACCGCGAAGGATTGGTCAAAAATCGTTATGTGGGGCGCACGTTCATCATGCCTGGTCAAAAACAACGCCAAAGCTCGATTCGTCGAAAATTGAATCCGCTGCAACTCGAAATCAACGGCAAGAATGTGCTCTTGGTGGATGACTCGATCGTGCGCGGTAACACCTCAAAATTGATTGTCGAAATGGTCCGTGAAATGGGTGCCAAAAAAGTCTATTTCGCTTCGGCGGCGGCACCTTTGCACCATCCGTGTGTCTACGGAATCGACCTTCCCTCTCGCAAAGAATTTGTGGCCAATGAATTGACCGTTGAAGAAACGGCCAAACAGATCGGGGCTGACGCCTTATTTTATCAAGATTTAGAAGATTTACACGATGCGGTGGCTGAAGGAAATCCACATGTTCAGCGTTTTTGCATGGCGTGTTTTGATGGCAAGTATCCGACCGCTGACGTGACCGAAGAGTTGGTGCAAGAAATGGAACAGGCGCGTCACTGCGAACCTTCACCCGATGCCTGATGAAAAAAGTTTTTTTGCTGGGCAACGGAGCCCGCGAACATGCGATTGCCGAAGCATTGTGCCGAAGCCCTCAGGGTTGCGAGCTTGTTGTGATGGGCAAATCGATAAACCCCGGTCTGAAAAGTTTGGCGCGTGAATATGTGCTGGGCAATATCATGAATTTGGAAGAAGTGGTGACAGTGGCTCAGCGA
>CAZBZW010000067.1:0-2813 GCA_964496535.1 uncultured Candidatus Peribacteria bacterium | reverse complement strand
CGAGTTCAGCCCGATTTTTGTTTTATTGGGCCGGATGATCCGATTGGTGCGGGCTTGGCCGATGCGCTTGAGGCGGCGGGCTTTGCGTGTGTGGCTCCCTTGAAATCACTGGCGCGACTCGAAAGCTCCAAGTCGTTCACGCGTGATTTGGTGGCCAAATATGAGATTATGGGAAATCCCCTGTTTCGAGTGTTCACTTCGATTGAAGGATTGGTCACTTATATCCGCGATGTTTTGCACGAATCGTATGTCGTGAAAGCCGATGGTTTGATGGGTGGTAAGGGCGTGCAAGTTTCGGGCGAACATTTGAAAACTATCGACGAAGGTGTGGCTTTTGCCGAGGCCTGCATTGCGAAGTTCGGGCGCGTGGTGATTGAAGAAAAATTGGAAGGTGAAGAGTTTTCGTTGATGAGTTTTGTGGATGGCGAAACCGCACTATCGATGCCCGCGGTACAAGATCACAAACGGGCTCATGAGGGTGACACCGGCCCCAACACCGGCGGCATGGGAACCTACAGCGATGCAGATGGATCATTACCTTTTTTCACTTCGTCCGATATTGAAGAGGCAGAAGCAATCACTCGGGCAGTTCTCAAGGCTTTGGGCGAGGAAACTGGTTTGGTCTATCGCGGCATCATGTACGGTGGTTTCATGGCAACCCGAAATGGAGTGCGACTGATTGAGTACAATGCGCGATTCGGTGACCCTGAAGCGATGAATGTGTTGCCCCTTTTGAAGACCGATTTTATTGAAGTGTGCGAGGCAATGTTGCAAGGGCGTTTACACGATTTGAACTTGGAGTTTGAGCCGATGGCGACCGTCGTGAAGTATGTGGTTCCTGAAGGATATCCTGAAAAAAGCGCGAGTGGGCGGATTGAAGTGAGCCCGTTGCCCGAGGGCGTGCGGCTTTATTATTCGTCGGTGAATCAGGGTGCCGAGGGCCTGGAATTGTCATCTTCGCGGGCCGTGGCCTTGGTCGGAATCGCCCCAAGTTTGGCTGAAGCGGAACGTTTGGCCGAGATGGGTGTGGGATGCGTGAAAGGCCCTGTGTTTCATCGCCGAGATATCGGCACTGCCGCACTCATTCAAAAACGAGTGGAGCACATGAAACAATTGCGCGGGTGATTTGCACGCCCTTCAGCTTATTTTTTCTTGGAGGCTGGTTTCACTGCTTTTTTGGCAACGGGCTTCTTGGCCGCTGGAGCTTTTTTAGCAGGAGCCTTCTTGACGGGCATGGCTTTTTTCATTGGTTTTTTTGAAACCGCTTCTTTGACGACTTTTCCAATTTTCTTCTCGATCTTGTTTTCCATTTTCATCACTTTTTTGGCTACTTTTTTGGCCATTTTGGGAGCTTTTGAGTCGAGGATTTTCTTTTGCTCAGCAACATAATTCGAAACATTTTTCTTGAAGGCTTCCGCTTTTTGGTGCGCCTTCTTCATGAGTTCATCGAGATTCTTTCGTTCCATTTGAGCCACGTCTGCGGCCTTGTCTTTGGCGTTTTCTAACAGTTCTTGAACGGAAGGTCGATTCACAAGATCGGTGGCCACATCTTTCATGTCTTCACCCATTTCTTGCAGACTCTTCAAAAGGCCTTTGGCGTCGCCCTTTGCGATTTTGCTTCGAATTTTTTTGCCTTCTTCGGGTGCAAAAAGCATTCCGGTAATGGCACCGGCGATGAGGCCGAGACCTAATGAAATCTTGCCAGCTTTCTTGGACATGGTGTGGAGGTTAATTGTTCTTACTTTGCAACAAGTTGAGGTCGAAGTGCAAGGCCAATTCTCGAAGGCGAGCGAGCGGAAGCCCCACCACATTCCAATAATCGCCGTCGATTTTTTGGACGAACAATGCGGCTCGGCCTTGAATGCCGTAAGCGGCCGCTTTGTCGGAATGCTCTCCACAAGCCAAATATTCGTGAATTTCGGTGTCGCTGAGGGGCGCGAATGTGACGCGTGTTTCTTCTACGGCCGACTCCATCCGGCCCGTTTCCACTTCGATGAGACAAATTCCTGAAAACACGCGGTGTGTCTTCCCTTGCAAGTTTTTCAACATTTCAAAGGCGTGGGCGTCGTTTTTGGGTTTTTCGAAGATTTTACCCTGTAATTCGCCGATAGTATCGACGCCCAAAACGATTCCAGAACTGTGACGGGCGGCCACTTCTTGAGCTTTTCCTTGAGCATTCTTTAAAACCACTTCTTCAGCTGAACCTTCTGAAATCTCTTTAAAATCTCGTGATGGATCTAAAACAAAGGGTATTCGCAAATCTTCAAGCATCGCCCGACGGCGCGGACTGCTGGAAGCGAGTACTAAAATTGGGTTTTTTTCTTTTGACAAGTTCATCGAGACTGACTATAAGGGTTTCATGCCAATAATCAAATCAGCAAAAAAACGCGCTCGACAAGCTTTGGTTCACCGAGAACGCAACTATAATGTGCGAACTGCGGTTCGAAAGTCGATTCGTGAAGTTTCAGACGCTGTGAAAGAAGGTAAGAAAAAAGTGGCGACTGGTGCGCTTTCAAAAGCGTTCAAAGTCATCGACACTGCGGCTAAGAAACATGTGTTGCACAAAAGCACTGCCGATCGACGCAAGTCATTGCTCTCTCGCATGATCGCAACGATCAAAGACTGATACCGATCGAAAGCACGCTTTGAGTTCCATCGAGGTCTTCGATCACACTGAGGATTTTTTCTTGTGAGTATTCTTGGTCTTTGCCTCGAGATGTTCCAGGATCTTGAGTGATGAAGGTCTCGTTTTCGCTATTCATTCCAGTGACCAATAGAGTGTGGTGACGAGGGCCGGGTTAGCCGCAGCGACG
>CAZBZW010000066.1:0-4821 GCA_964496535.1 uncultured Candidatus Peribacteria bacterium | reverse complement strand
CCATCTTCCATCTTCTTTTTGCGTTCGTGTACGAATGCTAGAACCGGCTTGTAGGCCAATTTGTACAAAATGAACATCAAAATCGCAAAATTGACGAAGTTGGCAATGAGCAACTTGAGGTCAAGACCGAAGGCCTGGAAAATTTCCATTTGAAAAAAATTAATGGATTAGGAGAACAAAATGATGATACCCATCACGAACGCGAAAATAGCGGGTGATTCGGTAATAGCCATAGCCACAATCATACGAGGGAACATTTCAGCTCCAGCGGAAGGGTTGCGACCCATAGCTTCCATGGCGGCGATACCAATCTTACCTTCTCCAATAGCGGAGGGCATGATACCGAACATCACGGTGAGACCAGCGGCGATGTACTTAATAGCTTCTAAATCCATATTATAAGGGGGTTAAAAAATAATTGGATTAATGAGAGGAATGAGGATCAATTACACTAAGTCGTATGAAAATCAAAATTAAAATTGGGAAAACGGCAGCCTGAATAATCGAGACTCCCAGGCCCAACATGGCAAACGGAATCGGTGCAATGAACGGCGCCAAAGACAGAATCACCATGGCCAAAACTTCTTCGGCAAACATGTTTCCAAAAAGACGGAATGTGAGTGACAAAATACGAGCAAATTCCCCAATCGCTTCGATGAGTCCCACGAAAAAGTTAATGGGCGATGAATAATTGAAGAATTTTTTAAAGAACAAGAGAGGCCCACCCGAAAACAACGCGGCGGCCTGCATTCCAAGAAATCCTAAAAGAGTCAAAGCAAGTACAGTATTGAGATCGGTGGTGGGAACACGGAAAAAGTGATGGTGATGGAATTCCAAAATATTCACCACGGGCAAAAGTCCAAATAAATTCGAGAACAGCAAGAAGAAGAACACCGTCATGATGAATGGGAAAACCTTGCGAGTGAGCGATGGGTTTTGAGTGATGGTTTCAATAAAGCTCTCACCTCCTTCAAAAAAGACTTCGAGCCAAAATTGAACGCCACTGGGAACTTGCTTCATTCGACGTGTACCGATGAATGCCACGAAAATCAGTGCGAAACTCACCAAAAAACTTGTGAGCAAACCATTGGTCACGGTGAAGTTTCCAATTTCAAAGAGAGGGGTCGGCGCAAGATGAACAGCTATTTCCATATTTGAAAGTTATATTCCTTGATGACTTGCTTGATTTTTAAGACAGATGCGATGGTGCCCAACAAACCCAAGACAATCCCCACGGGGAACAAAATGGGCTGATGAAACAACTGCGCCAAAATATAAAACAAGATCCCGCTGGCCAAAAAAGGCGTGATAAAAAGTGACATCAGCGCGCTGAAAAGCGCGAATCCTTTTGCGGCTTCGAGCAGAGAACTTGCAACACTCTGTTTTTCGATCATGACTGAAAGGGTCATCAGAATCAGGATATTGCTTAAATTTGCGCGGATATTATAGGCATCCGTTTGAAATAATCAAGTGCTTAGAGCAAACTTTTATTTTAGGCGAGTTTCAAGGGCTCTTCCCACGTGAAGTCAGGGTCGTTGCGACCAAAATGACCATAAGCCGCGGTCTTGGCATAGATCGGTCGACGCAATTTCAAGCGCTCAATAATACCCAGCGGCGTGAGATCGAAGCTCTTTTGAAGCAATGCCGCAATTTCAGAATCGGGCTTCACGCTCGTTCCGAAACAATCCACATGAATTGAAACCGGCTCGGCAATTCCAATGGCATAGGCAATTTGAACTTCGCATTTTTTCGCCAAACCGCTCGCAACCACGCTCTTGGCCATTTGGCGCGCGGCATAAGCCCCACTGCGATCGACTTTGCTCGGATCTTTACCTGAAAACGCGCCACCGCCATGACGACCCATGCCGCCATAGGTATCCACAATGATCTTACGACCGGTCAGTCCAGCATCACCCGGAGGACCCCCAATAATGAATTGCCCCGTGGGGTTCACATGAATAATAGTCTCAGGTCGCAACCAGTTTCCACAAACCTCTTGAATCAGATGTTTTTGAAGATCCGCTTTGATCTGCGCTTGTTCTACCGTGGGTTCATGTTGAGTTGAAATCACCACCGTCTGCACCGCTTTCGGTGTGCCGTCTGCGGCATATTCCACAGTCACTTGAGCTTTTCCGTCCGGTCGCAAATAAGGCAAAACGCCTGTTTTTCGCAATCGGCTGAGCCCTTGGGTCAATCGGTGCGCGAGCATGATTGGCAACGGCATCAATTCAGGAGTGTCTGAGCACGCAAAACCGAACATCATCCCTTGATCCCCCGCTCCACCTGTATTCACACCCATTGCAATGTCGGGGCTCTGTTCATCGATCGCCGTCAAAACCGCACAAGCTGACGCATCAAAACCAAAACGTGCATCGTCATAACCAATCTCGCGAATCACATTGCGCGCCACTTTCGGAATGTCGACATAAGTCTTCGTACTGATCTCCCCTGCCACCAAAACCAAACCTGTAGTCACGAGGGTCTCGCAAGCCACACGACCCATCGGATCATCGCGTAAAATTGCATCCAATACGGAATCGGAAATCTGATCCGCGATCTTATCCGGATGCCCTTCGGTGACCGATTCTGAGGTGAAAAGTTGAAGCATGAGCTAGAGAAGTGAATTCTCACCCTAAATTATTCAAGAGTCAAGTGGAGGATGCGGACGTCTCCCAGAATTGATAGAATTTTTGAGCATCCAAAACTTTACCTGAAGGGTCAACGATAAATTTTAGGTCTTTTCTAACAAAAGGGCTGGGCTTGCTTAAAATTGCGGTTCGAAACTCCAAATAAACCGCGAGCGGAAATAAGCCAGAAGTACAGAGACCAAAAACAAAAAGAAATACGAATTCTAAATTGGTCATTGAATCAGCAGTAAAAATAACGAGTAACATCAAACCACCACCCAAAACACCAAAAAGGGATGATGCGAGGTAAAATGACCTGGGTCGTTTGAGCTTTAAATGAATGGGTTTGTTCAATTTAAGAAGAAAATCTTTCGACAGAGCACTGTTCAAAACTTTACATCTTCGCCCAAATCTCTTCAATCTCGTCTTTGACGGAACGAGGAGTCAAAACTTAAATAAAATTTGAAAAAAGTAGACAAAAATGGATTTTATATTAAAATAATGGCGATGCTTACACACCCTGGGTTAAAACTTAACATAGGCGAGCCCGTTCTGGCGAATGAACGGGAGCTAATCCCTGTCAGGAAATTAGGTGAAGGTGGGGTGGGTCAAGCCTGGTTAGTGAGAGAAGGGCAGAGTAGAGAGATGGTACTAAAGGTTTTGGGGGGAGGTGATCGCAATCAGTTAGCTCCATTGGCAAGAGCGGCAATCGAGAGATCGATAAATATACAAAATACACGTATCCCTGCGGATAGGGGGGTACGAATCCAAAAAGCAGTGAGTGAACTGGGAGGAAATACTATCCTCTACGACTTTATCCCAGGAAAAACATTATGGGAGATAAGAAAGGAAGGTCTAGGAATAGAAGAACGAATCGAATTGGTGAGAAGTGAAGCAAGTGCATTGATTGGAAGCTGCATAGGGTTTGGCGAGTTGGGCATAGCCCATAACGATATCTCGCTAAAAAATATCGTTATTACAGATAGAAATCCTGTAGGAGAGCGAGGCGTGCTGATCGACTGCGATTTCATGAGTGAAATCGATACAAGAATTGATGGAGAGGCATTCCATCCTCACGGACCCGTATGGTTCACCGCACCCGAAGTACTTGAAAAAAAGAGACCAAGTTTCGCAAGCGATATATTCGCTCTAGGGGTTACCCTAATAACTTTCCTTTCAGAAAGGATGGGTTCAGCACCAAGTCCAGTACAGTTGAGCGAAGAGAGATTACTTTATGGTTTCAAAGAAGCTCCAAGCACATCTCAGGTGCTCGGTAAAACTGTTGAAGTGGCGAGTGAGGTAGATCCAAACCTGGTCGACCTGCTATTACAACTAGTTCATTGTGTGCCCGAAGTGCGGGTGGATGGCATCAGGGAAAGAATAAAATCCATCGATGAAAATCGAGCTCCAATCCTCGCGGTGAGCTCAAATAATAGGCAAGGCATATAGCACCTCTTCGACTAGAGTCCTGCAGATGTACCGAAAAATACGTGATTAAAGAAAGAAACAGATCGAATCATGTATGAGATCTGTTTTGCTTTTGTCTTCAAGACACGCCTGCAGGACTCATCACATCTTTGCCCTAATTTCTTCAATCTCATCGCGCAATTCAGCCGCGCGTTCAAACTGCATATTTTGGGCAGCCAAATCCATTTCAGCTTCCAGGCTATCCGCGAGGCGGCCCACCTCTTCTTTCGGAACTTTCTTGGTGTCGTAACGACGCACTTGTTTTTTCTCAGCCTCTTTGCGGCCCATTTCAATGTCTTTGATCGCCTTCTGAATTCCCTCAGGAGTGATGCCATTTTTCACGTTGAAATCATGCTGAATCGTACGACGACGAGTGGTTTCAGCAAGTGCCAGCTCCATGGCTTTGGTCACGCGATCGGCATACATGATCACAAATCCATTCAAGTTACGAGCGGCACGACCCATGGTCTGAATCAAAGCCGAAGCACTGCGCAAGAAGCCTTCTTTGTCAGCATCTAAAATCGCCACCAACGAAACTTCAGGCAGATCGAGACCTTCACGCAAGAGGTTGATTCCCACCAAAACATCGAACTTACCCAAACGCAAATCGCGCAGAATTTCGATACGGTCTAGCGTGTCCACATCCGAGTGTAAATAACGCACTTTGATGTCTTCATCAGTCAAGAATTCAGTGAGATCTTCGGCACTGCGCTTGGTCAAAGTGGTC
>CAZBZW010000065.1:0-4866 GCA_964496535.1 uncultured Candidatus Peribacteria bacterium | reverse complement strand
GAAACTACGTTCGGGCGATATCGAAGAGTCATCGGCTGTTTTGGATTTATTACGAGATGCATTTCATACCATGTTGGCGCGTGCTGTTTCCAAAGGTGATGTTGACTTCATCCAGGAACGTTTGTTCGACTGGTGGGAGTCTCATCGTTCGTTTGGGCTTGAAATAAGAGATGCCCAAAGACTTCAACGAGAATTGATAAGAGGGCGTTTTGACCAGCCCAACGAAGGCATCTACATCGGACTACCAGCAGGGCGTTTTGACCGCCTTCAGCTTCTTTCGAGCGATACTCTTGTTGTTGAAAGCAGCAGTCCGACGGATGGGGCAAGCAAGGCCGCGCACAACAACTGACCCGTCGTGAGTCCCATCAGTTCGCCGTGAATCGCCAGGTCTTTGAAGAATTCTAAAAAGAATCGGCCGGCGAAATAGAGGATTCCGAAGAGGCTCAAATAAAAGCCGGGCGCACGTCGAATACTTTTTTTGTTCAACCAGCCCATGATTCCGAGAATCGCCAGACCTAAAATCAGTTCATAAAGTTGCGACGGGTGACGCGGAGTGAAATCCACGCGTTCGAAAACCACGCCCCAGGGCATGTCGGTGGGGCGTCCCACGATTTCGCTGTTGAAAAAATTGCCCAGGCGCACCGCAATCACCATGATCGCTCCATACAGCGCAATGATGTCGGCATATTTCCTCCAGTCGAACCCCTTGTGCTTGAGGGTGTAGAAGGCTAGAGCCAAGAGGCTTCCTAAAATTCCACCGTGACTCGAGAGTCCGCCTTGCCATAAGAATGGAATTTCGCCGAGGTGCTTTGAAAAATAATCCCAGCTGTAGAAAAAAACATGCCCCAAACGCGCGCCGATGATGGCTCCGAGAGTGATCCAGAGCGCGAGTGACTCCCAATGTTCGGTCGAAAGGCCTTGGCGGCGCACTTCTTTGAGGCCGAAGTGATAGGTGAGGCCCAATCCCAATGCGAAACACAGCCCATAATAATAAATGGTGAAGGGTCCCAGATGCGCCAGCACGGGGTTGAAATCCCAAATAAATACGCCTGAGGTGAGCATTTAACGGAGGGCAAAAGATTTCAACATGGTGGCCATGCGGTCGATCACAAAACTATCTTCAGAATCTTCGTAAGTGGCTGTGATCACCCATGCGGTGTCACCTCGAGTGAGATAGGTTTGCATGTAGTTCAACTCAGGTCCGCTGGTGACGGTTCGACCTTTGAAGGTGTTTAGAAAAGTTTCAGAGTCGTTGCCTTTCAACAGCAGGGTGATGCTTTCTTGCGACAAAAGGTCGTAGTCGGCGAGTGCGTCGTTGTGCGCCGAGAGTTTGGATTGTGAAAAATCGCCGTTGGTCAGTGTTTTTTCATTTTCCTCTTCGACCACAGTCACATTCGCGACAAAATCACGGTCTTTTTGAGGATTTCTAAAAACCACCTGGGTTTCGTCCGGAAAGTCCGATGGAAAATCGGTGATCACCTCCCAATCCTCGGGAACTTGCAGTGAAAAATCACTCTCTATATAGGTCGAAAATCGAGCGGTGTCGGTTGCCGTGTCGGTTGCCGGAGTGCTTCCGCAGGCCGCCATCAGCGCCACGCCGAGAATTAAAGAAAGGTTTTTAAAATTCATATTTTTATCTTATTATAAGTTTTGCTTTTGGGCCAAAAGAAATAATTTTTTCCGTATTGCCTCGGTCGACATTTTCCGCTTCAATACCGATCTATCTGACCCCTTTCGAGTGAAAATTGGTATTCTCTCATTTCGTCAAGCCGGCAAACGGGCCGCTGTTGAAGAATTGCGCTTGTTGCAGGCCGCCAAGGCTTTGGGCCATCAGGCATTTATTTTTCGATCTGATTCGTGCCAACTTTTTTACGATGAAAAAAACAAGCGCGTGCTCTACAACTTCAAGCGTTTTCCTAAAATTGACGTGTTGATTCCTCGGGCGCGTGTTTTGAAAGACGCGGATATTCGTTTGTCGTTGGTGCGTCAGTTTGAAGAAATGGGAATTCCAGTGGTGAATTTTGCGCTGGGCATCACTCGAGCCAAAAATAAGGTTCATACTCAGCAAATTTTGCACCAAAATGGCATTCGCACCCCTCAAACGGTAGTGATCGAGAACTTGACCGCCTTGTCTCAGGCCATCGATATGGTGGGCGGAGCTCCGGTGATTTTGAAAGACCCCTACGGTTCTTTTGGAGCGGGCGTGGTGATTGCCGAAACCAAACGGGCCGCCAAGTCCGCCTTGGGTGCCATTTGGAACCGAGCGAACCCCGTGATGATGGTGCAAGAATACATTGCCGAATCGGGCGGAAAAGACACCCGTGTGTTTGTGGTCGGGGGCCGCGTCTTGGCCGCGATGGAACGCAGCGCTCAAGCCGAAGAATTCCGCTCGAATGTGGAATTGGGCGGGGAGACACGAGCCGTTGAAATCTCTAAGGAATACGAAGAAATGGCTTTGGCCGCAACTGAAGCCCTCGGCCTGGAAGTTTCGGGCGTGGACATTATTGAAACGAGTCGAGGCCCCGCCGTTCTTGAGGTGAACAGCAATCCAGGTTTCAAGGCGCTCGAACTGTGCACCGGTGTCGACGTGGCCGGTGCGATTATTGAGTATGCGGTTTTGAAGGCGAGCGGGCAAAATTAAAGTTCCACTCTGCGAATATCAGCATTGAGTCGCACCAATAATTCATACGGAATGGTTTCGGCGAGCCGTGCTGATTCTTGAATATTTGGGTAGATCTCATAAGGATCGCCTACTTTCGCATCTGCAGAGATTTCTACAAAAGAGTGATTCATGCAGATTCTTCCTAAAAATGGACCTCGATTGCTTAAAGATCGTGGAACTCCTTCGAAATAACCAAAGGGAAGCACGCCCACCCGTATTGGCTTTTGGGCTATGTAGCTTGCACCGTAGCCCAAAACTTCTCCGGGTTTGAGCTCGTGAATTTGAACAATGCGACTGAAAACTTTCAGGGCAGGGGCCGCCTTTTTGTCGGAAGAAACCCCGTAAAAACCCAAACCCAAGCGCATTAAATTGAGCTCGGGCAGTATAATTTTTGCGGCACTGTCACTGGCGCTCACATGAATCCACCGTGGTTTGAAGCCTGCCTGATGCACTATTTGGATGGCTTCTTGAAACACTTTTACTTGTTTTTCGTTGTAGATTTGATCGGAATTTTCTGCGTCGAGTAGGTGAGTGAATAGGCCCTCCAATTCCAAGTTATTTTTGCGTATTTCTCGAAGAGCTTCAGGCAAGTCTTTCAGTGAAAATCCAGTTCGATTCATCCCCGTATTGACCTCTAAATGAACTGGGTCTTTTGTTTTTGCAAAAGCGTCTATCGATTCGAAATTCGAAAGAGCAAAACTGAAGGAATGACGACGTCTTTGAATTTGTTCGGGAAGCACCGCACTTAAAATTAGAATAGGAGTTTTAGCCCCATATTTTCTGAGTTGATAGGCCTCGAAAATAGAATCCACGATCAAAAAAGGAACTTTGAGCTCATCCATCCACGGAGCAATCAATGCGAGGCCGTGACCGTAGGCATTTCCCTTTAAGACGGGCGCCACAGCTCGATTTGGGTCCAGCTTTTGAAAGAATTCTAAATTTTTTTGAAAAGACCCTCTTTGGATTTCGATCCAGTTGAGAGTCTTTTCGGCTTTTTTTGAACCCAGCATCAGTGTTTCGAAATAATTTTATCGACCAATCCGTAGGCCATGGCTTCTTCCGAAGTCATGAAATTGTCGCGTTCGGTGTCCGCCTGAATTTTGGCGAGTTTTTGACCGGTGTGATGCGCGAGCATTTTATTCAGACGATCTTTGGTCTTTAAAATGTGTTCCGCGTGAATCGCAATATCGGTGGCCTGACCCTCAGTTCCTCCGAGAGGTTGGTGAATCATCACTTCGGCGTTGGGTAGGGCAAACCGTTTGCCTTTGGCTCCACCCATGAGTAGAACGGCTCCCATTGAAGCGGCCATTCCCATCACCACGGTTGAAACGTCGGGTTTCACATATTGCATGGTGTCGTAAATCGCGAGACCGGCGGTCACATGACCCCCTGGAGAATTGATGTACATGGTGATATCGCGCTTGGCATCCTCATTTTCAAGAAAGAGCATTTGAGCCACGAGCAGATTGGCGACGTCGGCGTCGACACCTGAACTTAGGAAGATCACGCGATCTTTCATCAAGCGTGAAAAAAGGTCATAGGCACGTTCACCTTCAAAGGTTTTTTCAAGAACGGTTGGAACTAGATAATTGACTTCGGGCTGAGCGTTGTTGTTGAGGCCACGTACTTGGTCGCGGTAAATTCCGCTTTTGGCGTACTGAAAGAATTGTGAAAACATGTGGAGTGGTTAAGCTTGCCTTGAGTTTACTTGCAGGGCTGTGCGAGCACAAGGGGTTGCCCTTCAGTTTTTGCCAACTTTCATTTTAAACGATGCTCTCGGTACAATTTCATAAAGACGTCTTCGAAAAAGATCTTGAAGGCGTCTCGGCCCGAGACATTCGCAAGATCATAGATGCGGTGGATCGGCAATTTTTCGCACGACCTTCGATGAGCCTTTCGCAAGAGTTCCATCGTCTGCAGGTAGAAAATCTGTGGGTGATTTATCAAATTTGTGGGGCCGAAACCCGAATCCTACGGGTTTACAGTCGCTTTTAAAAAATCATGAAATATTTTCTTGACTTCGGCATTTCGGACGCTAGAATGCTTAGGCACTTTTTCGGAAGTGCTGAGTTTCATTAGCTCTTTGACAATTCGAATGTAGTAGAGAGACCCAGAATGACTTGTTCAAAATGGGCTTTCTAAACAGAGTCCACTTTTAAATGAGTCCTATTCTATACAATTTCAAAACCGTTACCCTATTCAAT
>CAZBZW010000064.1:3222-4967 GCA_964496535.1 uncultured Candidatus Peribacteria bacterium | reverse complement strand
TTCAGTATTCCGCGGAGGACGAATGCGTTTTCCCGTTTCTCTCCGCGCTTTCAAAAAACAACATCCCTGCCTGCGACCTTACCACCACGGAAACTTCCCTCGAAGAAATATTCGTGAGCCTTATTGGAGGAAAAAAGTAAAAGACCAAAGCCAAGAGTTTGCTGTTTATCAAAAGGGCTTGAGCCATTTTCTAACTGCGCAACATGAAAAAGAAATTCCTCACCCAGCTCAAAAAAGAGATGCAGGGGCATCCTTACGAACAACGATTTTTAGAGGAGATCGAGGCGCACATCGAAGACCTTGAAGCCGACAAGCAGACGATTGAACGCATGGGTGAGCCCGCCACCATTCACAACGTATGCTGGCACATGTTGCACCCGTGGCGCGCGCTTTAGTGCGTCAGCGTAGCGATATTTGTAGGGCTGATCAGGATGCCATTGGGAATAATGGCGATCCCTGTCGCCAGCGGATGGATCGACTTATTCGGAACAAACAATGTTCCTCCGGATCTAATTTGGTTGATATTGGGCCCAATTTTAGTCGGCATTTTGTGGTTCATTGCTTATAGTCTGGCCTGGATTCAATGGAAAAAGATTCACCCCACCACTGGGCTTCCATTTCGACTCTGGGCGATCTTGGTAATGACCCCCGTTTTGAGCTTCCTATGCATATTGTTTCAGCATCTCGCCACGATGGGATGGGATGTCTCGGAAGGCAGAAAACCCTTCCATGTCGTGGTCATCGCAATCTTAATTCTAAACGGATTGATGGCGGTTCTCGCCCGAATCAAAACTCGTGAGTGGGCCATTTCGCCCAAAAACACACCAGTTAAAGCTGCTCAAAAGATGACAGGGTTTCTATTTTTTCTTTACATCGCGGCTTACATATTGCTTCGAGATGATTCCAGTATGCTGGTCAACACTCTTTTTTCGCCCTTAGGAATCGCTCAATTCATTTTGCAGATAATTTGGTCCATCTTATTTTTTGGTACCAGCGACATTGTGATGGCCAAACCCATGATCTACTCGCTGGGCTTCATCTTGGTGTTCGTGGCGATTCATTCTTTCGCGAGCATGGTGCAGAACAAACAATGGTCTTGGCTCAAAGCTGGTATTGGCCTGTGGGCGCTCTCCATCCTGTTTGTAAGTCCACATAAGTACGATGGCGAGCTCGCATTTCAAGTTAAATCCTATCCCCTTTCTAAACACTTGGAGCAAGAACAAATGGGTCTTTTTTATGGTCTTTCTCGCTCGATGAACGCCGATGAAGGGCGCTTGTTCAGATATAAAGTGCGCTTTGAAGAAGGCCAGCTCTTTGTGTATCAAAATAGCGGCCGCGAATTTCGATTCGACCCCGAACAAATTGAAACAACCGATTTTTCAAAAGTTGAAAAAAATGCCTTCGTCATCACACAGATGCCCGATGAAAAAATGGAATGGAGTGATCAGCTGACCTGCAAAAATACCGATCCATCCTACCAAGTACCTTTAGATTTCAGCACATGGATCTGGTGCGACCACCTCTATTGGGGCGACACTCTTCTTGTTTCAAACCCATACGCCCTACAAATCACCGATCTCGCAATTTCGCCTGACCAAAAATGGCTCGCAATTGTAATCGAAGAAGGGGCCTATGACCCGGAACATGTCTACTGGATGGAACTAGAATAACCAATCATAATGAGGCAACAATCCTATGGAACAAGACCTGCCTGGCATTCGCATTCGTAAGCACGAAAACACGTG
>CAZBZW010000064.1:0-3212 GCA_964496535.1 uncultured Candidatus Peribacteria bacterium | reverse complement strand
TTAAAAAACATAACAGACGATGACCTGCTTGAACAAATAACTCTTGATATTGCAGGGCTTCTTTTCGGCACTGCGATTATTTATGGAATGGTGGAAAACGAAATTCCCCTCTCCGCTTTTCCGTTCCCTCTCATGATAGCAGGAGTCTTGATCTTTCTGCTTTTCTACCTAAGAAGACTCGCCAACCTAATTTTTGGCCGCGTCGAAATCAACGAAGAAGGGGTAAAATGGGATCATTCGGTCTTGGGCGGCTGGACTTTCCCAAAAAAACTCCATTGGAACGAAATTAAAAAAATCTTTTCTGATCACGAAAATCCCAATCCACGCAACCAAACCACCACGGGCTATTTTTTAAAAATCCAAACTCAAAACAATCGAAATTGGACACTTCTCAGGTTGGTCGCCAACTACCCTGACGCCATCAGAATATCTCATCAGTTGGACTGCTTCCTACTGGCCATTCTGGAAGAACAGACAGAAAAGTGATCATCTGAATCATTCTTCTGTGTTTTTGATTTAGAGATGCCGAAAAGCCCCTTGAGCATGAAATAGAGGCAAACTTGAACTATAACAGAATATATACATAAAGCAAGAGCTTAAGGCTTTTGACCTCTCGAAAAGAGTCAAATATAGTGGCGTCTTATCATTTAACATATATTCAATATATGTCACGTAAATCAGACTTGAGTTCAGATCCATTCGGAAAATTAGTGGAAGGCCTGACAGGTCTAGATAGACTCAGCCCCAAAGATAGGAGGGAATATCCTAGAGATCCGGTGGAAGCGGGCATACAAAAAAACCCAGTACTTGTGGGGATGCTTGCAGTTGCTATTGCTGCAGGAGCAGCGGCCGCAGTACACGGGACGGTAGCGGCAACAGCCCCTGCAGCCGCATCACAGACCTCGGATCTAGATGGGGAATAAAATTTAAGGATCTCATCAAATCTAAAACCCCTCCCCGCATCACTCTTGATGAAACTCTGCAAAGAGATCTTCTTGGGTGATGCCTCCGAAAAATCGTGCCATCTTTGAGCCAAAATCCTGAAGAAAAGGCGGAATGCCCTTGATGCGAGTGCGATCGTTCAAGGCCACCGTCTTTTTCAATAACATGAGAAAGTTGGGTTTTCCCCATTTTTTATCGGTCAAACCCGCGTGAACCATGTTCCAATAGACGGTTGAAAGAATTTTCGCTTCATGTGGGTTTTCAAAGGCCACCACTCCCACAACATCTTGAGTGCCCATATTGAAAGGTTGGTGAAACGTATTCTTAGGAATCACAAAGTCGACAGGCCCATCAACAGCGGTCACAGTAACAGGCTGTTTTTTGTCATCCAAAAAGCAAGAAAGTGAACCTTGGATGATGCGAATTTTCTCCTCCTCATCCACATGATTATGCATGAACGGAACCATGCCATTCGGAGCAATGGTCCAATGCCACGAAAATTCTCCATGGGTGCCATAAAGTAATCTCACCGATTCACCCGAAACTCGGTTTCGAAGCACAATCGTAGCAGATTCAACCTCGAATCCGGCTTCATTCGAAAATTTTTGCAAAACTTCGGGGCTCAACGTCGTGTCGATTTGAGGAATCGCAAGACGATCGAAAATCTCTTTACGCGTTTCTTCATCATTATCTAAAGCCGCTTCTACTTGAGAATGAACGTCGGCTTGAGCCAACGAAGGCAAAGCGGATAGAAGGGCCACACCCGCCATCTGTCTTAAAAAATCTCTTCTGGAATTTTCTGCGGGTCGCTCACTAGGAATGTCAGATGATCGAAACATATATGAATCGTTAAAGGACTTGACATACTAGTAGTTGCATGTGGGTTACAGGGGCGCGACGAAAAAGCCCCGTTCCAGGTTCCTGATTGGTTTTGCAGAGGTTCTAGCGGCTGCGTTCCGTCAGCAAGAGTTCAGACAAAGCTTCCATGTCTTGATTCCAGTCTTCAAGATTTTGCATAAAAGTCTGTACCGCTTTCTCGTGAGTTTCATAAGCCACCCCTTCATTCGTGGTGGGCCAGCCTGAAACTTTTTCCGAAAAATCACTCAAATCAGACTGAAAATCCACTTGGGCCAGCAAACGTGTGGGTGTTTCATTCTGGACCTCAGTCTGCAAAGCAATCACCTCCAATGCAGAACTTCTCAACTGAACATGAGGAAAGACTTCAGCATCAGGATCAAGTGTCAGATCGGTTTGAGCATAAATCGCATTCACCTCATGAATTTTTTGTCTCAAATCATACGCCGAAAGCCCATTCACCTGATAAGTCTCGGGCAATGCACCCAAAAGAACTTCAGCCTCACTCAAGGGTTCAAACGTTTGAACTTGAGCCAAAGTTTGCACTTCAATCGGATGGGGAGAGAAAGGCTCTAGCACAATCACAAGACCCGCAAGCGCCAATGCTCCTGCCAAAGAAGTGCCGAAAAACACCTTCCAAAAGGAAAGTTTCTGGGGCTCAGTTCCCTTTTTCAGACGTGCCAAAAGCAATCCTTCAACGCGCTGATCCATAGCAGGGCTGAGCTCGGGCTGGTGAGCGGAATTTTTCAAAGCAATCGCCATTGAGAGTTCTTTAGAGGCTGAATGCCCTGCCAAGCTTTTATCGCCCACAAGTGACTCGACAGAATCGGCGAGCAATTCCACTTCGTCGTCTATTTGTTCATTATTTTCCATCTTATGAATTTAAGAAATAGTTTGAGCAATGGCCACTGCTTTCTGCAAGGCGCGATACTGAAGCACCTTCACATTACCCAGTGTAATCTGCAAATGTTCGGCACACTCTTTTAAAGTCATTTGCTGAAAAAATCGCAATCTCAAAATTTGCGCGTAGTTTTCAGGCAGCTGCTGAAGCACGGTTTCAATTTTTTCACGAATAGCCTCAATGGTTTCACCCAGCTCAAGATCCATCTCTTCAGACCCCAAATCTGCAGCCCCCGAAAAATCGTCATCCAGTTCGACTGTTTCTCGATGCACATTCTGTCGCCAAAACATCTTAATTTTATTTCTCGCAATCTGATAACACCAGTGTAAAAAGGGAACTTCGCCTCGAAAACGCTCCAAACTGTCGAAGGCGGCCAACATCACTTCTTGAAAGAGATCTTCAGAATCATGAACCGTTCCAACTCGAAAAGAGATGAAATGAAAAACTTTTTCTCTTAACGGGGTAAAATCGCCACTTTTTAGTAACTCAAGTTCTTAGCGTGGATTTTGTCGGA
>CAZBZW010000063.1:1962-4977 GCA_964496535.1 uncultured Candidatus Peribacteria bacterium | reverse complement strand
ATCTTTGGTTTCTTCGATTTCAAAACCAAGTCGTCCGAGAATTGATTTCATGGTGGTGTCGGGAATTTCAACACCGATTTTAGAGCGAATGACGGCAGGTGTGATTTGAAGTTTTGTTGCGGGTGATTTCCATGTTCCCACGGTGATGAGTGGGCTCACAATTTGAGCATTTGGGCAGCATTTTAAAATGAGTTCGGCCGCGCGACGAATGGCCCACTCGGTCATGTCGGCATCGAGATTTTTTTCAAAGCGCTGAGAAGCGTCGGTGCGTAATTGATGTGCAGTGGAACTGCGGCGCACTTGAATCGGGTCGAAGTGTGCGGCCTCTAAAATGACACGTTTTGTGTTTGTAGAAATTCCGGATTTCAAGCCGCCTTTGATGCCCGCGATTCCGACCGCTTCATCATTCAAATTGCACACGAGAATGTCACCCTCTTTAAGTGCGTAGTCTTTTTCGTCGAGCGCCGTGAGCGATTCTTTGGCATGCGCCTTTCGCACCTTGAGCCCGTTGGTCCCGACCACTGCGGCATCGTAAGCGTGCATGGGCTGACCGAGTTCTAGCATCACAAAATTAGTGATGTCGACAAGATTGTTGATGCTATTTTGTCCACAAGTCTCAAGTTTGCTTTTGAGCCAATCGGGCGAGGGCGCCACCTCAATGCCATCGATCATTAAGGCTGAAAATCGATCGCACGCCGAAGCGTCTTCAATTTGAATATCAAGTTTTTCGGCACCAGTTTTTGCGAGTTCGGGAATGAAGCTTTCGAGCGGTTTCAGCGCTTGTTCAGTGAGTACAGCGACTTCACGAGCGAGCCCGTAATGTCCCCACAAATCGGGACGGTGCGTGAGGGATTTGTTGTCGATATCAAGCACGATGTCATTTTGATTCAAGGTTTCTGCCAGTGGGGTCCCAGGCTTTGCGTTTGTCCATGTCAGATCTTTGATTTTCACATCTTCGTTTGAGCCCGCGATGTTGTCGGCTTCGAGCCAAATTTCTTCGCCCGCACAAATCATTCCAAAGCTTTTTTCTCCGCGAATTTCGGTTTCTTTGATTTCGACAAGTTCAGCGCCGTGAAAGTTTACGAATGCGCCAGGCAGAGCCACGGCCACGAGCATGTCAGGCTTCAAGTTGGTGCCTCCACAGACAATTTGTACGATTTTTCCAGGTTCAATTTCAGTTTTAGTGAGGTTGAGTCGGCTTGCGTTGGGGTGTTTTGCAACTTCATGAATTTTTGCAATCACCACGTTTTTATAGCGTTCGGCCTGCGAAACGACACCCTCCACTTCTGCGGTGTGCAGTGTGAGTAATTTTTGTAATTCGTGACCCGTGAGTTTCCCTAGGTCCACAAATTCAGACAGCCATGACGTAGAAATATTCATTTTAAAATTGTTCGTAAATGCGAAGATCTCCTCCTGAAAGATAGCGGATGTCGTTGATTCCGGTGCGCATCATTACAAGGCGAGTGAGACCGAAACCGAAAGCCCAGCCTTGATATTCTTCAGGGTTCACACCGCCTGATTTCAGTACGTGAGGATGCACCATTCCGCAGCCCATGAATTCAATCCAGCCGGTTTTTTTGCAAACGCGGCAACCCTGTTCGTTGCAGAACGGGCATGACATGTCGAGCTCCATTCCGGGTTCTACGAACGGAAAGTATCCGGGTCGAAAGCGCACGCGAGTCGGTTTTTTGAAGAGACGCATGAGGAATTCTTCCATCACACCTTTTAGATGTGCGATTGAAATATCTTTGTCGACAAGAAAGCCTTCGACTTGGTCAAAAGTGTGTTCGTGTGAGGCGTCGGTGGCTTCGTTTCGAAAGACGCGGCCGGGCACGATCATGCGCAGGGGCACGCCGTATTCGCGCATGGCTCGCACTTGATTTGGTGACGTTTGTGTGCGCAAAACGAGTCGGCCTTCTTCGGGGTCAGCGGGAGCATCGATAAAAAATGTATCTTGCATGTCGCGCGCGGGGTGATGCGCGGGCACGTTCAAACTTTCAAAGTTGTAAAATTCGGTTTCAACTGCAGGTCCATCGATGATGCGAAAGCCCATTTCTTGAAAAATCTGTTCGACTTCTTCTTGAATTTGATAGAGCGGATGAATATGGCCTTTGGTGAATGTGTCACCGGGCAGGGTGGGGTCGACCCAATCGTTTTCGAGTTTTTGGTTGATGGCCTGCAGTTCGATGGCCTGCAGTCGATTCTTAAGCGCGGGTTCGAGCGGTTTCGTCACCTGCACTTTCAATAGCTTTCAGTCCGGATTTTAAAATTTCCGAAAGATCCATGGTTTATTTTTTCTTCCAAACAACGACACCACCGATGATCAACACGAGCCCACCGCCCAAAACGAGGTAGCCAGTGTTTTGTCGTGCAGAGGCCTCTTCAGCCAAAAATGTGGACATTTCAAGGTCACCCTCTTCAGCCAAAACATCGGATTGTTTCATGTCTTGTTGAGCGAGCAAAATGTAGTTTCCGACTCCAAATCCTCCGAGGGCGAGACCGAGTAAAATCAAGAGAGCAGCAAGTTTCGTTTTCATAGAAAAATATTAAGAATGAGCCGATCATAAACAAAAAGCCCTCGATTGCGAAGGCTTTTTGTGGTTTTAGACTGAAATTAGCGAACTGCTTCTTTCAAAGATTTGCCAGCCTTGAACGCAGGGAGCGTCATGGCAGGGATCTTGATTTGTTGCTTGGGGTTGCGTGGGTTCACTCCTGTTCGGGAAGCGCGCTTTGAAACGCGAAAGGTTCCGAAACCGGTGAGAGTGACACTGCGGCCTTTTGAAAGTTCTGCAGTGATGGCGCCGAGCATGGCGTCTAAAGCCGAAGTAGCGGCTTTTTTTGTGATGTCTGCGGACTCAGCCGCAAGATTGATAAGGTCACCTTTATTCATGGCGTGAATAGGTTAGGATGCGCATATTATTAGTCTGGGAGCCGCTTTTGAACAAGAAGGGGGCGGGGGAAAAGGCTTGACTTTCGGCTTAATTTGGTTACTTTCCTATTGATTGAATTTTAAAT
>CAZBZW010000063.1:885-1952 GCA_964496535.1 uncultured Candidatus Peribacteria bacterium | reverse complement strand
CTTTTTTTATTGTGAGTAGCCCAGAAAGTCCAAAAGAAGCAAATCTTGACCCCACTCCCTCTACGGTGGCTCCACCTTGGACGGTTCGTCAGTTGCTCGAGCTTCTAATTAATGGATGCCTTGCAGAGACAGCCCAGCTCAATTTATCAATGCTCAACGGCTCTCCTCAAGAGGGCCCCTTAGGTTTAGTGGAGCAATTTGCTGGGAGAATTTTAAAAGTGATTGGCGATGTCGCTCCAGACGCCTCTCCTTCTTCTAATAATCCTCAACGTCTAGATCAACCTTTGACTGCCGCTCAAGTTGCGCGTCTTTTGGAGGGTGGTTGGGAGTATGGCGACCCGTCTTTCAGAAGCATGGGGATTCTTAGTTATGAAATTGGTGGGCAAGGCAATGAATACAATCTCACGCCCATTCAAGCCCTCTTGAGCCATGTGAATTTTAATCTGAGTGGTGAGGGGGCGGATTTTGCTTCGAACCTCCCTTCTCCTCGATGGTTTTTTGAAAACGTAGATCCGATCATTCAGGCTTTGAGGAGTCAATCGGTAGATCGAGAACCGAATGCGCCGCCGAGGCTTTAAGGTCTATAGATGAGATCCTTGCGCGAATTGAGCGAATAGAGAAGAGAAGGAAAGGGCCTAAGCAAAAGACTGAGGCGACACCCGCTTGACCCACACAGCTTTTTAGTTTAAAAATCTATTGTTCTTTTATTTATTATTTTGCGACACATGCGACACAATTTATCTTCTCTATTTCTGGGCTTGATGGTGATCACCCTGATCCTTCCTTCGTTTGCCCATGCCGCATCTCTTGCGGATGCCAATCTTGTTACTGCTGCTAATTGGCAGAAATGGGGAGATGCCTCAATTGACACTGCTTCCAATTTATTCACGCTTTCTGAGCGTGAAGGTGAAAGTGAGCATGTTTGGCAAGATATCAATATCTCTGGAACTTCTGCACGCTATGTCACCCTCATTTCGTATACAAAAGCAGAAGAAGTACGACCCCAGCCAAACATCACTGGCCTTCCTTATGTCTATGGTTATGCCATGGATGGTAATCAGAAAATC
>CAZBZW010000063.1:0-875 GCA_964496535.1 uncultured Candidatus Peribacteria bacterium | reverse complement strand
CCTACCTTATCTTCAAGGACAGGACATGCGTAATAATAGCGCAGCAAATCAATGGGATGTCAGCTCGGGAGTTTTTTCCATTCCCTCTGGAACTCAGAAAATCCGTTTTCTCTTGATGCAGGCTGCCTATGCTCAGACCATTAAAAACGGCTCAGATGCGATCTTTTTTCAACCTGGAGTTTTCTTGAGCCACACTTTTTCAGAAGCCCAAGCCGTCATTTCTGAATACAGCGCAAACTTGCCCGCATCTACAGTGGTGACGACGGTGACCACGGTGACCACATCTACAACTCCCGCGACCACAACCACCACTACTACCACTCCCACAACTCCTACCATTTCGACATCCAGCGATAATACCGAATGCAAAAATGGTCGTTCAGAACTCACGGTTCGAGTGGGGGTAGACCATCTTGTTTACGCGGATGATTCCGATTCCGATACTGCGAATGAAAAATGGAATCTTTGGGCCGCTAATAGTTCCACGACCAACCCAATTAAGTGGGAGAATATGAGTCCTTTTGCAACCACTAGTGATTCCTATGCATTAGAGACAATGTGTGCAAAAAAGGGTGACGAGATTCTCATCAATGGATCTTACATGGACGGCTCTGCAAACCTCGTCTACTCCCTTTTGGAGGGCAAAACAATTGTGGGTTCGGACCGCATCCGTTCGATTCGTATCGATGGTAAATCTTACAATATTTTCACCAACCAACGTAGCCTTCCCAAGAATGGGCGAGGATGCACCTTTGTACTGAATTATTCAGGCAAATATGATCTTTCATGCGTGGTGAAATAGAGAGCCGCGACTTCACCCCATGCTTGACAATTCCCCCTCACTCTTTCTATGGTGGGTCGACTTAGCCACGCCC
>CAZBZW010000062.1:4303-5017 GCA_964496535.1 uncultured Candidatus Peribacteria bacterium | reverse complement strand
GGAAGGCAATTCAGCTCGTGTGCAAGAGGCGGCTCAGAAACTAATCTCGGCTGGATTCCCTGAACCTTATCTTTTAAAAAATCCCGAAGAGCACGCCGATTTCGAAGAAGCCGCACAACTCTATGCAGAATTACGAAAAACAACTCTTGAAGAAGCTCGCGAAAAAACGAAAGACCCTCATGTCTTCGCAACTTTACTTTTAAAGATGGGCCAATTCGATGGAATGATTGCAGGCCCCGAAGCCACTTCTAAAGAACGTATTTTGCCTGCGCTTCAGCTCATTAAAACCGATCGACCTGATCATAAAGCTTCGAGTTTCTTCTTGATGATCTTACCCAAAACCGTGGACGCCGATGCAGCCAACGGAGGTGTGTTGATTTTCGCAGACTGCGCTCTCAACATCGAGCCCGATGTGCCCACGCTCGCTCAAATTGCCATCGATTCTGCCCGCAGTGCGCAAAATTTAGGCCTCTCGCCCAAAGTAGCCCTGCTCTCTTTTTCAACAGCTGGCTCAAACCCCGACGTTCATGCGCAAGCCATGCACGAGGCCGCCGAACTTGCGCAAAAAATGGCTCCTGATCTGCTCATTGAAGGTGAATTGCAGGCCGATGCCGCACTCATCGATCGCATTGGCGAAAGCAAAGATCCCGACTCTCTCGTTGCGGGCCACGCCAATGTAATGATTTTTCCAAATTTGGAATCGGGAAATATTGC
>CAZBZW010000062.1:3200-4293 GCA_964496535.1 uncultured Candidatus Peribacteria bacterium | reverse complement strand
TGGAGCGATTGGCGGGCGCTCAAGCCATCGGACCTCTACTGCAAGGCCTGCAAAAGCCTGTGAACGAGGCATCGCGCGGTTCCAGCGCCGAAGATCTATTTTGGATCGCCATCATCACTCATATTTTAACTCAAGACTCATGAAAACCTACGATCAAGACTTTCTCGAAGCTCTCAAAGAAGTGCGTAAAGATGCACCTTTGAGCTACGTTTTTGCCAACAAGGCCTCCAACTTTTTGGCCGCATTCATTGCGGGTTCCGGAATCGGTGGCATTGCCGGAATGTTTGCCGCCCGCCCCACCGTGGTCGGATGCTACGAAGATGAAATCATCATGATCGACATGAATCGAGGTCTGACCTCAGTCACCGTAAATCCAGAAAAAGTCTGGCGCATTAAAAAGTCACAGGTTGAAAGCATTAAAAAACTCGGATTCCCCATTCAATTGTTCGTGACCATTCGCACCAAAGACGGCGAAAAAATCGTGCTCGAAATCAACAAAATTTGGCTGGGCCTTTCAGCTCAACGTCAAAATTGGAAGAAGGTGCGGGACCTCGTTCTAGACTGGGCTAAATAAATCAAACCAACCAGCACAGCGTCTTCACCTCTTTGGGGTCATCTCCATTCTTACGAATGTAGTCTTGATGGAATTTGATTCGCTTTTGAATTTCCTTTTGAAGGGCCGGCAGTTTCGCAGCCAATTTTTTGTTGGATTTCGCACCCTGCATCAACAAGTCTTCGGCGACGTGATAAAAACTCACCTTATTCGCAACCTTCAAATCAAAAGGTGTGGTCGTCGAACCCTCTTCACGATACCCATGCAAACTGAAGCGTTTGGGGTCCGCGTGGCCCCATAAAATATGCTCCAAATCATTGGTGTAGCCGTGGTAATTAATAACCACCGGTTTATCAGCAGTGAAGTACCTGTGTAAGTTTTGCGCAGGACGATTGTCTCCGACCGAAAGTGCCGTGAGTTCCGAAATATTCACGTAACGAATTTTGAGCTCGGGCGCCAATTCTTCACAGAGTTGAACCGCGTACAAGGCTTCCATCGTGATCGCGTCAACCGGAAACCTTCAATTGGATAGGCAGCTGG
>CAZBZW010000062.1:0-3190 GCA_964496535.1 uncultured Candidatus Peribacteria bacterium | reverse complement strand
CGCGTCACCGGCGGACGCGAGCACCACATCAGGCTTGGCAGAAGCCGCAGGACTGGTCACCCACTCCCAAATTCCCAAGCCAACCTTGGCTTGCTTGCGCGCTTCATCCAAGGTCAACCACTGAGGCATTTCACGCTTATCAGCAACGATCACACAGATTTTATTTCGAGACATCAACGTTTCTTCAAGCGCGATCAAGAAACTATTGGCATCCGGTGGATAGTAAACCTGACAAAACTCGCCATGCTTTTGCAAAATATTACTGACAAAACTCGGGTTTTGGTGAGAGTAACCGTTATGGTCCTGGCGCCATCCCACCGAAGTTTGCAAATAAATTGCTGAAGGCACCGAAGGCCGCCACGGCACACGCGAACATTGTTTTAAAAACTTCGCATATTGATCAACCATGCTCGAAATGATGGTGGTGAAAGCCTCATAACTCGCGAAAAGTCCATAACGACCCGTGAGCAAATAGCCCATGAGCCATCCCTGCAAAGTGTGTTCCGACAACATTTCCATCACGCGACCTTCAGGATGCATGTGCTCATCATTCGGATCGAGCGGCCACATGAATGCACGGGGCGTAACTTCGAAAATCGCACCCAATTTATTTGACTCCGCTTCATCGGGGCAAAACAATCGAAATCGTGTGGGATTTTTTTTGAACACATCGCGCAACAATTCTGCACCCAATGGAGTCGTGCCCATGGATTCACAGCCTCGCCCTTTGAATTTCACCGCATAGTTTTTAAGGTCGGGCAATTTCAAAGGTTTTTCAGAAGGCTTCATCACTGCAGGATGCGTGCCCATACGATCTTGAGCATTGGGTACAAAACGCAAAACCGAAGACTTGAATTTTCCATTCTCTAAAAATCGTTCAACACGATAACTCTTCAGCCATTTTTCAAGCGCCTCCAACGCCGCTGGATCTTTCTTCGGACCTTCAAGCGGGATGCCATGCGAACGGAAAGAGCCTTCAATCGGATGCCCTGCAAAATCATGCAAACCCTTCCAGCCCTTCACACTGCGCAATAAAATCACTGGCCAACGCGGCTTCAAATACGCTCCTTTTTGTGAACGTGCCTTTTTTTGGATAGCTCGAATTTGATCATAGGCGCGCTTCAAAGTGCGACGCATTTTAGAATCCATCGAAGAGCCCTCCACAATCATGGGTTCATAGCCATAACCCCAAAATAAAGAACGCAATTCGTCATTCCCCATACGACTCAACAATGTGGGATTCGAAATTTTGTAACCATTCAAATGCAAAATCGGCAAGACGGCCCCCGACGTTTTTGGATTTAGAAATTTATTGGAATGCCATGCGGTGGCAATCGCACCGGTCTCGGCCTCACCATCGCCCACCACACAGGCCGCAATCAAATCGGGCTGATCCATCACGGCACCATAAGCAGTGGCCAAGCTATAGCCCAACTCCCCTCCCTCTAAAATGGACCCCGGCACGCCCGGCGTCACGTGTGAAGGAAACGGCGAATGCGGCCACGAAAAATCATGGATCAATTTTGAAACGCCCGCAACATCTGCACCATAGTCAGGATAAACCGCTTTCAAGCTGCCTTCCAAAACCAAGTTGGCTAAAATTGAAGGAGCTCCATGGCCCGGCCCCGTGACCAAAAACATCGAGCAATGCTCCTGCGAAATCAAATAATTCAAATGCGCATAAATAAAATTCAAACCCGGTACTGTTCCCCAGTGGCCCAAAATACGATCTTTAATATGCTCCGGCTTCAATGGTTCTTGCAGAAAGAAATTCTCTTTTAAATAGAGTTGAGCAACACCAATATAATCGGTCAAATCACGATAATCTTGAAACCAACGAGCGGCGTAGAAGGACGAAAACATGAAGTGGTGGCGAAGAGTATCTCAACTATAGCAAAAAAATCGCAGTGGCGTTAATATGAAAACGATTTAACCTAAAATCATGCAATTTCTGACCAGCCTCTTCATATTCATCGACCTTATTTTGGTCTTGGCGATCTTTTTAGGCTTGCCGTTTTATACGCTCTACTACGTCGCATTCAAGCGAAAAAATGTGGCAGAAGCTGATCTAAAAGCGCTCACATGGCCTCAGGGTTTTGCATGGGCCGCCGGAGGAATGGTGCTCATCTACAACATTTTTATTCACGATATTTTATCCAACGCTCACTATCATCCAGGAATCGGAATTGGATTGTTCATGAGCGGCGTGGCCTTTGCATTTTGGAAGTTATTGCCCAAAGAAAAACGCAACGCAGTCACTCATGTTTCAGCATTATTGGCATCGATTTCATTTCTAGCCATCGCATTTCGTGCCAATGGATTTGTGCACAGCCTCGATATGTTTTTAGGTTTGGCAGCCCTCTTCGTACTCTGGACTCAACACGCATTGCCCAACGCGTGGGTACGTCTGGGATGGTTGCTTAAAACAGCCATCATCAATATTTCTCGAGCTGTTGATCACGTTTTCACACTCATTCAATCCGTATTTCAAATTCGAAAAATCGACAAAAGCCCTGCTTTATCTGCACTCAAAACAGGCTTCATAACCTTAGTTGTACTTGTCATTTTCTTAAATCTTCTATCGGAAGCTGATCCTATTTTTGCACAGATGGTTCAAACATTCCGCGAACAAATTTGGGGGCGCGGAGTGCTTTCAATTTTGCTGATTTTGGCCTTCACATTTGCAATGAGTTTCAAACTTCAAAGACCCACGGAATCTGAAAAGAATATATCATGGCTCAACTTTCAAGATCTCTTCTGGCCCACACTCACATCAAGTTTGCTCTTCGGTTTATTCGGTTTCGTACAGTGGAAGTACTTATTCGCAGGTGCTGAACATTTTCAGGCACTCGACATGACCTACTCCGAATACGTGCGCAAAGGCTTTGTGGAGCTTTTGGTGGCTATCCTATTCGGAGGACTTTTGAACCACATCACAGCTTTGGTCGCACGCGACGTAGACGGAAAAGGTAAGAAAATACTCCAAATTCTAAATAGTATTTTGATCATAGAATTGGTGGCTCTTTTGGCTTCAGCATGGCTCAGGAACAACCTCTATATTGAAACTTACGGCATCACACGAATTCGCATCGCAGGAGAAGTCTTGTTGGCTTGGTTGGGGGCATTGCTCGCCGGCATCATGATTTTCAACTGGGTTCGAAAAGTAGAAGAAAAGCAAATCTTCGTTTGG
>CAZBZW010000061.1:3685-5018 GCA_964496535.1 uncultured Candidatus Peribacteria bacterium | reverse complement strand
TACCTCTCTCGGTATTCATCCCAGAATTTTACATAATCCATCTTCGGAATAAGATTTCGATAGATGTACTCCATCTCAAATTTTAATTTTTTGTGATTGTCGTAGAAATGTAAATCTTGCTTGTTTTCGTAAGTCACTTCATCCAGAAACAGTCGATCCCCATTTTTTCTACAATATCCGTTGTATGGAGGTGGCACATGTTCTTTGTTTTGAATGATCAATTTTAGATTATTTTCAAGAATGACTTTTTGTCCGAAAAAAAATTCGCTTTGATTTTTCAGCAATTCATATGCGTACGATCTTATCGTATTGAAGGTTTTTTCTTGATAGCCGCCAATAGATAAGTAGCCTGTAGAGTTATGAATAAAATTTCCTTCAAAATTTATATCAGCCAAAATCAGCAGATGAGAAATTGCATATTTAAACGAGTTTAGAAGATCTGGATCATCTGATTCCAGATATTTTTTCGCCTCCTCTGAAAGATTCTCCTGATTGAATAATTTTGGCTTTTTGAATCTTGCCAGTTGAAATTTTATTTCATTAATTTCGGAAGGATATTTTTCTTCAATAGTCCTCCAGAGTCTTAAGAGTTTGTCTTCGGTAATTTTAATTGGGTCCTGCGCCACAACACATTCGATAATTGAAAAAACTTCAGGAAAGAATTTATTAAAAAAGCTGGTTAAAAAATCGAATTTTAGATTGTTGTTGATCGTCATTATCTTTTTTTCATTTTCAGTAGATGCGTTCCACTTCAGCGCTATGTTGAGTCCGCTCACCAAGATCAGCCTGGGCCTTCTTTTTTGTTTTCTTGCGACTTCAACTGCTGGCAAAAAATATGATATCAATCTGGCGTTTAGCTTTGAGTCCAAGTCGGCCACATCGTCGTTTGACGATGTTTTAAATGCTGGTTCATTAAAACCGATAATGATATCCCTGTTCCCGATATCAATTTCGGCAGTGGACAGCTCTTCTCGCTTTAAAATCAACTGACTGTTTTGATCGAATTGGTTCGTCATGAAAAATAAATTATATCTGCCTGAGTTCTTTCAGATTGCACTTGAGCCTAGGGATTGGAAGATTTGATTATAAGTTCTGCTTCCATTTTTCGCTTTTTCTTTTTGATGTCAATTTTAAATCAAAATGGCTTTATTGAGCTGAAAACTTCCACAAAGTCTGCATGTGCAAACTTTGTTTCAAAAAATTCAGGGAAATGTCAGGAACTTCTGATTTAAACTGGGGCCATGATGTTTTCAAAATTGATTTCATGGATGTTTCCGAGCTTTTGCCACCAGTGTGGGCGTGAGTCTGGGTTTTTGGGTTTGCGCTGTTTTCA
>CAZBZW010000061.1:0-3675 GCA_964496535.1 uncultured Candidatus Peribacteria bacterium | reverse complement strand
GATTAGCTGTTGGCCGAGCTCGTGCCTTTTTACAAATTCGACCATGGTCAGGCCCTGCGCAGCCTGTTTGTAAGCTGGATGGCTGAGGTCTTGCGCCTGTTTTATGGCTCGACAGAGGGTTTTGCACTGATTCCGGCGCCCAGTTCACCGACGCATTTTCATGAACGAGGGTTTGATCCGGCTACCGAACTGGCGACATGTTTGGGGACATTTTTAGGAATTCCAGTGGTGCCGCTTTTGAAGCACCGTGATGACGAGGGTTCGCAAAGTCATTTGGGGCGCGAGGAACGAGCCATGCATGCTCAAAATATTTTTGTGTTTCAGGGGGCTCCCCCGAAAGGTTATACATTTCTTTTGGTCGATGATATCGTGACCACAGGTTCAACCCTGCTTTCCGCACGCAAAACTTTGGCTGAGGCCGGGGTGCGCGTGGCGCGAGCAATCACGCTCGCTGACCGAGAATTGTTATATGATCATCGGCATTGATGCTTCGAGAAGTCGGCATCCTCGTCCCACGGGCGTGGAACGCTACAGCACTGAAATCATTCAGGCCCTGCTCGAGGTTGAGGCGCTGAAGAATATGGAGTTTCGACTCTACAGTCCGGCTCGGCTGGCTGATTTTTCGGACGCGATTCAGCGAGTCATACCTTTTCCGAGGCTGTGGACTTTGGTTCGGCTGAGTTTTGAAATGCTGACCCACAAACCTGATATTTTGTTTGTGCCCGCCTATGGGCTGCCTTTTTTTGCTCCAAAACGCAGTTTTGTGACGATTCATGATGTTGCATTTGAGAAGTTTCCCGAAGTTTATGGGCGATTTCAGCGGTGGGTGCTGAGTTGGACCACGCGGCGGGCCTTGCGTGTAGCCGAAGCGGTTTTTGTTCCGAGTCAGGCGGTGGCCAATGATGTACAAAAATTTTATTCAAACATTCGCGCAGAAGTGAAAGTGGTGCCGCATGGGCCCTTGCATTTGGCATCCGGTGGCTCGCTCCCGAAAAATTTGGATGCAGGCTCTTACCTGCTCTTCATCGGTCGGCTTGAAGCTAAAAAAAATCTGGATCGTCTGATTGCCGCGTGGCGAACTCTTCGTGCGGAATTCCCTGAGCTCAAATTGGCTTTGGCGGGACGGAAAAATCCGGCTTGGACTTGCCCGAACGACGAGGGTCTGTTGGAGTTGGGCTTTTGTGACGAAGCCACGATTCACGCCCTGCTGACTCATGCGAGTGCGCTCGTTTTGCCTTCGCTCGATGAAGGGTTTGGATTCCCACTCTTGCAAGGTTTTGAGGCAGATTGCCCGGTGCTCTGCTCTAAAATTCCAGCGCTTGAAGAAGTGGGAGGTGACGCCATCCTGAGTTTTGACCCAGAATCGACCGAAGACATGGGTCGTGTGATTCGAAAATTCCTGCACGATGATCCGGCGCAACAGATCGCTCGAGGGCGTGCACGACTCCAACAATTCAGTTGGCAAAAAGCTGCGGACGCAATCGCTTCTGTCTTCCTTCAAAATCCAGTAAAGTAGCGCCATGAAAGTTGCCTTGGTTCACGAATTTTTATTGAAAGCGGGGGGTGCCGAGCGCGTGCTCAAAACTCTGGCCGACCTCTATCCCGATGCGCCGATTTATACGTTGCTCTACGATGAGCAAAAGATGGGCCATCTTTTTCCGAAAGAACGGGTGATTGTTTCGGGTTTGCAAAAGTTTCCACGTTTCATTCCTGGGCTTCACAAATTGCTCTTACCCTGGATGCCGATGGCTGTGGAAGCCATGGATCTCACGGGTTTTGACGTGGTGATTTCATCTTCGAACTCGTTTGCGCATGGCATTGTGACCAATCTTGAAACCACTCATATTTGCTACTATCACTCCCCCATGCGTTATGCGTGGGATTACGCGCACCGCTACCTTCAAGACAAAAAAATGGGCTTACTGGCAGAACATTGGGCCGCTAGCCTGATTCACAAGGTGCGGCAGTGGGATTTTTTGGCGTCGCGCCGTGTGGATATTCCGCTGGCCAACAGTCGAACCGTGGCCGAACGCATCCGCAAGTTTTATCGTCGTGAGGCGGAAGTGGTTTACCCTCCGGTCGAGTTGTCTCGATTTCATCCTAAAAAAGAACATGAAAATTACTTTTTGATTGTGTCCACGCTGACCCCGTACAAGCGCATCGATTTGGCCGTGGAGCTCTTCAACCGAGTGGGCAAGCGATTGGTGATCATTGGCGATGGGCCCGACATGGGGCGACTCAAACGAATGGCGGGCAAAAATATTGATTTTTTGGGTTCGAAATCTGACGAAGTGGTGACTGAATATATTGAAAATTGCCGAGCGTTTATTTTTCCGGGTGAGGATGATTTTGGAATCGCTCCGGTTGAAGCAATGGCGTGTGGCAAGCCAGTTTTGGGCTTTGGGCGCGGCGGGCTGACCGAAACCGTGATTCCGGGCGTGACGGGTGAATTATTTGAAGAACAGACCGTCGACAGCATGGAAGCGGGCCTCACTCAACTGCTGATCAAAGAAAAAGAATGGGACGCCGAAACGATTGCAAAACACGCGGCTCGGTTTTCGCGTGAAGAATTTGAAAAGGCAATGCGCGCCGTAGTTGAACGTGCTATTGTGAACCACCAATAACGCGTATGGCACTCGCACTTTATCGTAAATATCGGCCGCAACGTTTGAGCGAACTCACGGGTCAAGATTGGATCCGCGACACTCTGTTGGCTTCGTTTGCGAGCCGACGTTGGTCACATGCGTATCTTTTTTCGGGCCCTCGTGGAACTGGAAAAACCAGCACCGCGCGTCTGCTGGCTCAGGCCTTACAATGTTTGAATTTGGGCACGGATGGTTTGGCCTGTGGCACTTGCGAGGCCTGCGTGCAAAATCAAGAAGGCCGACTGTTAGATTTGATTGAAATCGACGCCGCTTCGAATCGTGGAATTGACGAAATCCGTGAGCTCAAAAGCATGCTCAAGTTTGCGCCCAGTGTGGCACGAGCCAAAGTTTATATTGTGGATGAAGTCCACATGCTCACCAAAGAAGCCTTCAACGCGCTTTTGAAAAGTCTCGAAGAACCCCCTGCTCATGTGCATTTTATTTTGGCGACCACTGAACTGCATAAAGTTCCGGCTACCATTATTTCGCGATGTCAGCGTTATGAGTTCAAGCGTATTCCCGACGAAGCGATGGCCGAGCGCCTGCGCATGATTTGCGAGGCCGAGGGCATTGTGGCCGAGGCGGGTGCACTTTTGACCATCGCTCAAGTTTCAGATGGAGGCATGCGCGATGCGATTTCCCTTTTGGATCAATGGCGAAACAGTGAGATCACCGAAAAACTCATTCGAGAATCGTTGGGCTTGAAAGACGAACCTCAGGCTCTCGAACTTCTCTTGAAAATTGTGAATGGTGACTTGAAGGGCGCGCTCGACGACCTCGACCGTCTGCACCGAGATGGCACCGATTTATTGTATTTAACTCAAACCTTGTTGAAGCTGGCACGCGCCAAATTTCACGAGGCGTGTGAACGACGTGATCCGAAGTCGATTGATCACATGATTCGCGTGGCGACCGAACTGGATTGGGCGTGGCGACAGCTCAAAAGCAGTCCTATTCCCACCCTGCCGCTCGAGTTGGCATTTGCTCGTTCGATCACATTTTCACCTTTGAATGCTCAAGAAGTTGCGAG
>CAZBZW010000060.1:0-5054 GCA_964496535.1 uncultured Candidatus Peribacteria bacterium | reverse complement strand
GAGGTCGACACAACGCATGGAGTAACCCCATTCGTTGTCATACCAAGCGAGGACTTTAGCCAAGCGGTCACCGACCATGCGGGTTTCGAGGCTGTCTAAGATCGAAGAGTGGTTGTCTCCTTTGAAGTCGGTCGAAACAAGCGGGTCGACACAGTAGCGCAAAATTCCTTTGAGGGGACCTTCGGCAGCGGTTTTCATGGCTTGATTGATGGCTTCAACAGTCGCAGGACGAGTCAGATTCACGGTGAGATCGACGACTGAAACGGTGGGGGTGGGCACACGGATCGAAAGTCCGTCGAGTTTGCCGCTGAGTTCAGGAATCACGAGACCGATGGCTTTGGCGGCTCCAGTTGAAGAAGGAATCATGTTGAGGGCGGCGGCGCGGGCGCGGCGCATGTCGCGATGATCGTTGTCATGCAAGTTTTGATCGTTGGTGTAGGCGTGACAGGTGTTCATAAACCCGCTTTCAATACCGAAACTGTCTTGAATGACTTTGGCAATAGGAGCGAGACAGTTCGTGGTACAGCTGGCATTGCTCACGATGAAGTCGGTGGCGGGGTTGTAGAGCATGTGATTGACGCCCATGACCATGGTGCGGTCCACTTCATCTTTGGCGGGAGCACTGATCACGACGCGTTTTGCCCCAGCCTTCAAATGCTTGCTGGCCAACTCTTTCGAAGTGAAGACACCGGTGCATTCAATAACAACGTCGATGTTCAGATCTTTCCAAGGCAAAAGTTCTGGGTCGCGGTTTTGAACCAGGGTGATTTTTTTGCCGTCGACACTGAGTTCACCGGGTTTGCCGGTGATTTCCATGGCGAGAGAGCCATAGCTGGAATCGTATTTCAAGAGGTGAGCGCCCATGGCAGGATCACCGAGATCATTGATGGCAACAATATCGATTCGAGGGTTGTGTAGGTTGGCGCGCAAGATCATGCGTCCGATTCGTCCGAAACCATTGATGGCAACTCGCATGGGTGAAAGGGGGTTAGGTATGCCTAAAAATCGCTGAAAGTATAAAGATTCATGCGCCGAAAATCAAAACCTTGGCTAACCGGATTTTCAGTTCGTCAAAAACTGCATGATTTGATTTGCAGTCTCACCATCGATCGAACTTAGAATTGTAGCAGTCAGATTGGGATCTTTCATGGCTTCCACCATGATTGCTGACCGTGTTTCAGCTAAAGAAGCATCTTTCATGCCAATCTCCATCAGCTCCATTTTTTCTTGAGGTGTGAGTGCCGCCAAGAGCTCTGTGCGGAAATTTGCATCCGTTTTCACTTTCTCAAGAATATCCTTTTGAACTTCTGGATCGTGCGCCACTTTTTCTTCGAGATCACTCACTTGAGCGCCCAGCCCCATGTCACTTAAAATTCCACCCAGCCCTCCAACAGGCAATGCCACGCCGAATTTTTCTTTCATGACTTGTTCTGTGACCTTCTCTTTAATAGTGGGGTTCTCTAAAGCAATTTGGATCATTTTCGCCTTAATAGTTTCATTCTGAATCAACTTATTCATCAATTCAGGCTTATTGAGCACAAATACCATCAGATGTTCTGCGATGGCTGGATTTTTAGTGAGTGCTGATGAAATCAATGTTATTTTTTGCTCTTCACTCAGACTTTCTAGAATTTTACCCACTAGATCAGGGCGTTCCCTCATCAGCTCTACCACTTTGGGTAGAACGCTTTGTAAAATTTCTGGATTCTCAATGACCGTCTGCATCATTTTTGCCTTTTCTTCCGGTGTCATTTCGGCGACGATTTTTCCAAAAATATCTCCTTTTCCCACTTCTTTGAGCATTTTTGTCACCAATTTTCTGTCCTTTAAAATGCTGGTTTGCGTGAGCAGATATTCGATCGCCCTTTTTTGACCTCCTTCTTTTTTTGCCTTCATGGCTTCCCAGCCTTGTTTCCAGGTCAATTCATCGCTTGCAGATATTGCAAAAACAGCCTTCAGGTCACTTGCAAAAGTTCCTGCTTCATCCAGCTCTTTGGAAATTTTTTGTGTGAGTTCGGGATTTTCTACCAGGAACTGACGCACCAATTCTGGATTGTCTAGAATGATGGGAGTGATGACTTCAGGCTTCTCAAGCATGGCCTGAGTCACTGATTCCAAAACCTCTGCTTTTTTCTGCTGAGTCACTTGAGCTTCTTGAGGTGATTCGATCAACTTTCCTTCAAGAACTCCGTAAGTTTCTCCTGTTACTGTTGTGAATTCGCCCGTGTACAATGCATTTTCTTTAAAAATACCCCTCTCAGATCTTCCATCAGAGTATGTTCTTTTGCCAGAAAGAAGATGTCCATTTTCGTTTCGAGGCCCTTCTTCAGTTCGATCACTGAAAACTTTTATATTGGAAGTTTCTGGTTGAACATCAGATGTATCGACATCTTCTGGGGTGGGCACGGGTTTTGCCAGAGGTTCGGGGGGTGTTTCCACTGCAGGGGGCTCTACTGCTGGAGCTTTAGGCAATATGGATCCATCGAGTGCAATCGTTCCATCTGTGTTGACCACTTTTAATTTCCAGCCATCTCCTGATTTATAGACCTCAATTTGAGCGTTCATATCTACATTATTGATATCTTTATCTTCGTCATTTTCTTGCAAATGATGGAGCGCGAAATACATCAACTCCTGGGGATTTTCGACCCCTGCTTGAGTGAAAGCTTCAAGTAAGGTCGAACTGATCGGAGCTTTTTTGACATCGCGGGCTGCCTTTTGGATCGCAAAGTTTTTGGAATTGAGGTTCGTTAAAACATCTTCTTTGAGATCTTTGTACTGACCCCCAAAGTTCTCAAAAAGATCTTGATAGATTTCTTGATTCTCGGCGTGACTGATCACTTTCGAACTCTCAAGCCATCGGCCATCTGAATTTCCTTCTGGAGCGTTTCCTTGGAGGGGCATTTTTTTTGTTATCTGTTTATAGTACCATGAATTGGCTTTCTTTCCAATATTATTATGGCCTTCTCGAACCCTCATCCCGTTCTTCTTCACCCCACCGAGACATGTTATGGCTTGGCGTGTCGGGTGCATGACCGAGAAGCGGTGCAGAAACTCTACGACATGAAGCGAATGCCGACCGAGAAGCCTGTGAGTTTGCTCGTGAAAGACCTTGAAATGGCCCAACGTTACGCTGTTTTTTCAGATTCAGCGTTGGAGTTGGCGAAGAAATATTGGCCGGGTCCGCTCACCTTGGTTTTACCTCGTACAGCGCATTTGCCCGAATGGATCAATCCCGGAACAGCCACGGTGGGAATGCGAGTGAGTTCACATCCTTCGGTCGCAAACTTGTTCGAAACCCTAAACGAACCCATCACCACGACCAGCGCCAATGTGCATGGTCAGCCTGAAGTGTACTCGATTGAAGAAGCCTTGGCTCAGGGATTGAATCCAGATGAACTGATGGACGAAGGAGTTCTAGAGAAAAACCCACCTTCAACGATTGTGGAGGTTTCGGAACAGGGCATGCGAGTGATCCGGCAGGGTGCGCTCAAATTATCTTGAAAAGATTTTCAAAGCCAAGAGTGAGGAAAATTCCGCATGTGGCCATTCCTCCTGTAACAATCGCCCAGCCTTGCAGTTTTTTCATTCCAAAAAGATGAACAATCAAAGCTCCGGTCCAACCTCCAACTCCGATCACAGGAATTGGGAGTGAAAGAACTCCGTAAAGAGCCCAGTGGCCCAGTAATGCCATCTTCTTCTCGTGTTTTTGACGTGTGACGTGGAAGATTTTTTCAATGAAGCGTTTGAGTAGGGGAGAATGCTTCATCATGAACTTGGTGGCGGGATCCATGATGAAGATGAGAATGCCCGTGATCAAAGAATTTCCCATGACAGAAAAAAAGTAAACCCACCAAGGATCCATACCCAAAACCTTGATTCCCAGTGGAATGGACCCCGAAAGCTCCATGACAGGAGCCATTGAGCTGAAAAAAATAATGAGTTCGTTGGGCAGGGTCATGGCTTCAAGTTAGCATGCAATTGGGCGGGAGTAAACGCTCACCACTAGATTTGGGGCCCCTTGTTTTTTCAGTCCACCAATGCCCGCATGTGTATACATTTGTTGTGCAATGAGTGGTGTAAAAATCAAGCATATTTAAATCAGCGCCATTTATATGGCTCAACAGGTTTGAGTTTTGCACAATTTCTTGCTTCATGCATACAAATTGTGTGCATAGATTGTGCATTTTTTGTGCAAATAGTTGACGCCGTTTTGAGGGCGAAATACTGTGTGCTCACTCCGCCACGTTCGTTCAAAAAACTTGTACAGTATGGACCCCCAGCATGAGCCTGTGATGATGAAAGAAGTGCTTGAGTTTTTAGATCTCAAGCCAGGCATGGTGGCCGTAGATGCCACTTTGGGTCTCGGGGGACATTCCATAGAGATGCTGAAAAGAGTGGGGCCTACAGGCTTTCTTTACGGCTTCGACTGGGATGAGCGCAATCTCAAAATTGCGAATGAAAGACTCTCTGCAAGTGGAACGAACTTCAAAACATTTCACGATTCATTCAGTTCTTTGACAGATCGGCTAAGGAGGGAAGGGGTGTCACACGTTGACACTATTCTCTTTGACCTTGGACTCTCGTCCCCACATGTGGATGACGCCGAGCGTGGTTTTTCTTTCATTAAAGAAGGCCCTCTCGATATGCGATTTGATACTCGTCAGCCTCAAACAGCTGAGGACTTGATCGCACTTTCATCGGCGAAAGAACTGGCTGACATTTTCTTCCAATATGGAGAAGAACGCCGTTCTTATCGACTCGCCAATGCAATCGTGGAGGCTCGTAAAAAAACAAAATTTACGAGTACCACTCAATTGGCGGCCTTCATCGAAACTGTGTTGGGTCGAGGTAAACCAGGAAGACATCCTGCCACGCAAATTTTTCAGGCCCTACGGGTGGCTCTGAATGAGGAACTCAAAGCTTTGGAGCTTGGTCTAACTCAAGCAATTGAGTTTTTAGCTCCTCACGGACGCGTGGTTGTCATGTCGTACCATTCTCTTGAAGATCGGCTGACGAAGCGGGTTTTCAAGCAGTACGCCACGGACCTTCGC
>CAZBZW010000059.1:2958-5195 GCA_964496535.1 uncultured Candidatus Peribacteria bacterium | reverse complement strand
ATCCAACTTTTTGGACCGCAGGTGCGGCCACAGTTGTTGATTTAGAACTGGTGGTTTTCTTGGGCGTTGCCATGGCTTTGTGGGTTAGCGGCAGGAGTGGGAGTGGCGCCTTCAAAATAAGGCTTCATGGTGAGACTGATTTTACCTTTTTGATCCATTCCAATTACTTTCACTTTCACATGGTCACCGACTTTCACGATTTCTGAGACCGAGTTCACTCGGTAAGGACGCATTTCTGAAATGTGCACGAGTCCGTCGCGTCCAGGTGCGATTTCAACGAAAGCTCCGAATTCAACGACTGAAACGACGGTTCCTTCAAGCTCATCACCAGGTTTAGGAACATAAGTGATTCGGTTGACCCAGTCGATGGCTTTTTGTCCATTTTCTTGATTGGGGGCGGTGATAGTCACAATTCCGTTCTGCTCGATGTCCATTTCAACTCCACATTCGGCAGTGATCTTTTGAATGGTTTCACCTCCTTTACCGATCACGTCACGAATGAAATCGGGATCGATCTGCATGGTGAGAATGAGCGGTGCGTGTTTTGAAAGTTGAGCTCGGTGCGTGGGCAAAGTTTCGAGCATTTTGGCCATGATCGAAGCACGAGCGGTTTTTGCTTTTTGCATGGCTTCTCCCATCATTTCGATGGTGATGCCTTTCACTTTGATGTCCATCTGCAAGGCAGTGATTCCGTCGGCAGTTCCAGCCACTTTGAAGTCCATGTCTCCAGCAAAATCTTCAAAACCTTGAATATCGGTGAGAATCACATACGAACCATTGCCGGTCTGCTTGAATTCATCACTGCAAACCAAGCCCATGGCAATTCCGGCCACTGGTTTTTTGAGAGGCACACCCGCGTCCATCAATGAGAGGGTTGAACCACAGACTGAAGCCATGGAACTGGACCCGTTACAGGTGGTGATCTCAGAAACGAGCAAAATGGTGTAAGGGAAGATCGCTTTGTCGGGAATCATGGGGGCCAAGGCGCGTTCGGCCAAAGCTCCGTGTCCAATTTCACGGCGAGATGAACCTCGCAACATCATCACTTCTCCAGTCGCACACGGTGGGAAGTTGTAATAGTGAATGTAACGCTTGTGAGTGTCTTGATCCATCTGGTCGATGATCTGTGCATCTTGAGGGCCACCGAGGGTGGTCAAAGTGAGCGCTTGGGTTTCACCTCGTTGGAAGAGAGCTGAACCGTGAGTGCGAGGAAGCAAACTCACTTCACAAGACACGGGACGAATTTCATCGATGGCACGACCGTCGATGCGTTTTCCGCTTTGAAGAATATTTTTGCGTAGTTTTTCGTCCATGAGTTTTTGCAAAGCTCCGAGCAATGCGCCTTCGCTTTGAGTTCCCTCTTCGATAGCGCTGGCAAAATGAGCAAGCAATTTGGCTTCGAGGGCATGCATGGAAGCTTTGATTTCTTTCTTATAAACACCTCCAAATGTATCGAGGTCGGCGTCGGTGATGACTTGCGCCACCATTTCTACGATTTCAGTTTTAGGCTTGGCAACTTCAAAAGTGCGAGCGGTGGGTTGAATTTTAGCCACCAACTCTTCTTGCAAGGCGCAGAGTTCACGAATCACTTCGTGAGCGAGCTTGAGTGCCTCGAGATATTGTTCTTCGGTCACTTCGTTGGAGCCGGCTTCCACCATGGTGATGGCGTCTTTGGTTCCAGCAACGA
Source organism: uncultured Candidatus Peribacteria bacterium (assembly GCA_964496535.1). Taxonomy (GTDB): domain Bacteria; phylum Patescibacteriota; class Gracilibacteria; order UBA1369; family 2-02-FULL-48-14; genus CAZBZW01. The sequence goes on along the minus strand of CAZBZW010000059.1, from coordinate 3,508 downwards.
TCAAATCCAGCGTTCCTTCCGCCACTTCTTGCATGGTTGGGAACACAATGAATTTGCCGTCTTTCATTCCGATGCGCACACCGGCAAGAGGACCTGCAAAGGGCAGACCTCCGGCCATCATGGCTGCAGACATTCCAGTGAGAGAAATGATTCCAGGTTCATTTTGAAGATCGGCAGAAAGCACGGTGGCAATTCCTTGAACTTCGTTGGTGATTCCTTTTGGGAAGAGAGGACGAATGGGGCGGTCCATGAGACGCGCGGTCAAAATACCTTCTTCAGAAGAACGGCCATCGCGTTTCACAAAGCGAGAGCCTTTGATTTTACCAGCGGCGTAAAAACGCTCTTGGTATTCCATGGTCAAACGGAAGAAATCCGCGCTGGGATCACCATGTTCTGACATCATGGCCGTGCAGAGCACGACGGTTTCGCCATACGAAATAGTCACCGCTCCGTCGGCTTGCCGAGCGAGTCGGCCGGTTTGAAGGGTGAGATTGCGGCCGGCAACCTCTTTACTCACAGTTTGAATCGTCATTTTTTGAATGCGATTAAG
>CAZBZW010000059.1:1727-2948 GCA_964496535.1 uncultured Candidatus Peribacteria bacterium | reverse complement strand
AGGGATAAAATTTGCCCTTATTCGCCTCAGAAAGAAGTGACAAGACATCTTGGGGCTCCTTGGCCAAAAGATTTCTTGAGAACCTCCATCTGAAACGTCAGGGGCGGTTTTAAAAAAGGGGCGAAAACGCCCCCATTCTTATTTTCGAAGATCCAGTTCGGCGATTAGTTTTTCGTAATCGGCGCCTCGGTGCACCTTCAGGTATTGAAGATGTTTTCGGCGTTGACCTACGAGACCGAGCAGACCACGGCGGGAGTGGTTGTCTTTCTTGTGACCTTTCAAGTGCTCAGTCAATTGATTGATGCGCTGAGTGAGAATGGCCACCTGAACTTGTGCGCTTCCGGTATCTTTTTCGTGGAGCGCATGTTTCTTGATGATCTTGAGTTTGTTGTCTCGTTTCATTCGTCTTTTGGATTTAAAATTATAAGCGGCGTGATTTTAATTTGATGGGCTGAAAAAGTCAAATCCAATCCTTATATTTGAAAAGCGCCAGCATGCTAACAACTGTGGTCATCATCAAGACCAATAAAAATGTGAACGCATGATTCCAATCCCCAAAAGGCAGGGGCACGTTCATTCCGTAAAGACCGGTCAAAAATGTGAGAGGCAAAAGCAGAACCGAGAAGATGGTGAGAATCTTGATCACATTGTTGGTGTTGTGCGACAGAATCGATTCGTTGGTGTCATGCAATGACTCCGAAAGTTCTTTGAGATTTTCAAGAGTACTCCAGCTTTTTTCAACCTTATCAACGACGTCATCAAAGTAAATGGCCAGTTCGTCGGACATGAATTTTTTATGCATGTGTTCGAGCTGGGGCATCATCTGGCGTTCAGGCGAAATGAGACGCGACAGAGTGATGAGATTCTTTTTGGCGTTCAAAATGTCTTTAAGCATGTCTTTATTGCGACTCAATACAAACACTTCACGTTCAATTTGTGACAACGATCGCTCCACTTGGTCGAGAATTGGGAACGCCTCCCCTGTCATCAAGTTGAGCAATTTATAGAGTAAAAAGCCACTGCCCGCCTCCATACTTTGCTTGCGAGCGACCTGATTCTTTTCCAATTCTCCTGAAAATTCTGCGAGCGCTTTGAATCCACCCCAGTGCACCGTAATCATCAAGTCTTTTTTAACGAAAATATCGATTTCTTCCACTTGAACCTGTCGAGTGCGTTTGTCGTAAGTGGGCACGTGCAAAATCATAAAAATATAGCCTTCGT
>CAZBZW010000059.1:0-1669 GCA_964496535.1 uncultured Candidatus Peribacteria bacterium | reverse complement strand
AGGTTGGGGTCTTTAATATCCATCCAGACGAGTTTTCCGTGTTTGATTTTTTGAACAACAGGATGGTCCATGGCGTGTGGAGTGAGTTGGACCGAGTATAATGAAGTTTGGCTCTGAACGAAAGTTCCAGTATTTTGGTTCGGATTCATCATCCACTCATGAATTATCGAGGCATTATCGCGGACGCGTGGCGCTTCACCCGAGTGCACAAATCGTTGATTTATTGGTTTGCACTGATTCCCGCCATGATTCACGTGGTGGCCGTGGTCATCTATATGAGTTATCAACTCTACAGTTTGGTGGGCACTCATTATTTGGGAATGGATGACCTCACCACTGTCATGGGGCGACTTTGGAATGTCGCTTCTGAATTTGCCCCCGCTCATCCGGGTGCGGCGGTTTTTCTACTGGTTCTTTTGGTCATTTTTGCCCTGGCTTACTTTTTATTGCCCACTTTTTGCCAAGGCGCTTTGATTCAATGGATCGCGAAAGTGCATGCGGGCGAAGAATTGACCATGATGGACGGCATTGGTTTGGGATTTCGACGCTTTTTGCAATATCTTGAATACGAGTTGGCGGTACGATCAGTGAGCATTGTGAGCATCGCGACGGAAGGCCTTTTTGTGCTTAAGAGTTTTGGCCCGTCTTCAGCTGGATTTTTCGTGGCTTTGTTCAGCTTTTTATTTGTGATCGGCATGATTTTGACTCTGCTGTTCACCTATTCTGAATTTTTTATCGTGCTTGAAGATCGAGGTGTTTTCCCTTCGATGATCGCCAGTTCGGGCTTGGTGGTGCGACATTGGCATCGCACGCTGTTCATGCTCATGCTGATGGTGATGATCACGGTGCGCATGTTGCTGAACATTGCTGTGGCCATGCTCATTCCTTTCTTGGTTTTGGGGCCAATTCTACTATTTGCCAGCATCGCCCTCACCTGGTTGGGGGTGATTTTAGGAGTGATTTTAGGCTTGGTCGCGCTCTACTTTGCTTCGTACTTTGTGGGTGTTTTTCACGTTTTTTCAACCGCAGTTTGGACCTTTGCCTTTGAAGAGCTGAAGGCGCAGTGATAAACTCGGTTCACTCTAAATCTACCCATGCCTATCCTCATTGGAATTCTCGTTTTCGTACTGGTTTTTTTGTATACCCTTTATGCTTCAATCATCCGCAAGAAAAATGCGGTTGAAGAGAGTTTTTCAGGCATTGATGTTCAGCTCAAAAAGCGCCATGACTTGATTCCAAACTTGATTGCGGTGGCTCAAAAGTTCATGGATCATGAAAAAGATTTGCTCGAAGGCATCACGAAATTGCGCACTTCTGCCATGGATTTATCAGATAAGAAAGATGTGGCTGGTGCTTTGGCCGTGGAAGCTCAACTCGGAGACAAATTGTCTCAATTGCGCGTGACCATGGAAAACTACCCCAACCTGAAGAGCGACACGACCATGATCAGCGTTCAAGCTGGTTTGGCCGACACCGAAGAGCATATTGCTGCTTCACGCCGTTTCTACAACTCTGCGGTTCGCCAACTCAATGACAGCATTCAAGTCTGGCCGATGAGTATGATGGCTGGATGGTTGGCCGTGAAGAATTATCCTTATTTTGAAGCTCAAACGGCGGAACGTGAGACGCCTCAAGTGGCTCAAATGTTTAAATAAGCCATGTCGACTCC
>CAZBZW010000058.1:2524-5248 GCA_964496535.1 uncultured Candidatus Peribacteria bacterium | reverse complement strand
GCGCTCGCGTAACACTTCATAACCGCCAAGGTGCGCAAAACCTTTTGCACCGCCGCCGCCGAGACAAAGACCTGTTTTCATGAAGTGGGGTTAAATTTCTGAAGAGCTCTCAACTGCCTTCTACGCTGTTTAGCATCCGGCAAGATCCGTTCCATTTGCGCCCAAAATTTCGGCGAGTGATTGAATTCTGCCAAATGGCAAAGTTCATGAACCACCACGTAATCTTGCAACTCGGTGGGTAAAAATAAAATACGATAATTGAAGTTGAGGTTTCGTTTTTGCGAACAACTGCCCCAACGACTGCGCAGGTTTTTAATCGCCACACGGCCGTATTCAAACCCATAAAATGAATTGAAATGATCGAGCCGTGATTTCACCAAAGCGCGCGCCTGCTCTTTGTGAGTTTGGTAGTGGCGCGAAACACGCGGTCGGCGCGCACGCCGAACCGGAACTGAGAATAAAAACTTGAACAAATTATTCAATGCCCATCAATTCAACATCGAAGTGAAGAGTTGCACCGCCCGGAATCACTCCTGGGATGCCATCGTCTCCGTATGCTTTGTCGGAAGGAATCACGAGAGTGCGTTTTTCACCCACCTTCATGCCGGGAATACCTTCATCCCAACCTTGAATCACTTGGCCTTCGCCGATGGTGAATTCAAATGGCTGTCCACGATCGTAAGAACTATCGAACTTGGTGCCATCATCAAGAGTTCCGGTGTAATGCACTTCAACGGTGTCTCCGATCTGCGCAATTTGGTCGCTCATGCTGCAAGAGGTCAAAAGAAATAAAGATGCGAATGTGAGGAGTGTTTTTTTCATGCACCCATTCTGCCCACAGCTACAAAAAGTTTCAACCCCTTAATTTTATTAAAAATTACTGTTAGACTGATTTCATGAAAATCAAATACTGGACACTCACGGCCCTCTTGATCGGTTGCACAAGCCAGCCCGTTGCGCCGTCGGGCCCGATTCATTTTACGAGCGAAGAAATTCCGTATTCGGGTGATGCTGAAATGCTTCTCGATCTTCCTTACGAAGAAATCATATCGGCGCTCAAAAAAGACTACTCCAATTTCGATCCTCTGTTGGTGATGGAAACAGGTGATCTAGAAGCTTTTCTACAAAAATATGAAGGCCATGTCACCGAAGAAGACACTGCAGATCTGCTTCACAGAATTTACAGCATGAACGATTTAACTGGTGAGAAAAAGTTCCTGCCAGAAACCTCAATAGACTTGAGTTGGGACGGTCAAGAATCATGCGAGGAATTTTTATCTAAAAGCTTACAGACTTGGCCTGCAAGCTTCACTGAAAGTTCCGAATCCTTATTCAGCCAAGACCAAGAAGCCAACATTCTTGAAGTATCAGCCCTCACCCTTCCATGGGATGGCGACGAATCGGAAGAGGCCGCCATGCGGTTCAAGCTCACCTGTCGGGAACATTTTGAAGATGTGGGGGGCACATTCAACCAAGAGAATGAATATATTTTATACTACAACGAAAAGGGTCAACTTTCAGAAATACTGTCGATCGATCCGGAAGTGGATTTCACAGACAGTGATATTTTCAAAATGACCCACGTCGCAGAAAAAACCTCATGGGGAGCAAGAATCATCGCAAGCCAAATGACCGTTCCTGAAATTTTATATTTTTACGATCGAGAGTGATGAAAAATCTTCACGAGCACATTCAAAGCTTCAAAGCCAAAATGGACCGTAAGCGTACCTTCAGCGATCGCGTCGCCGATAAAATCACGACTGCCTTTGGTTCTGCGTCTTTTTTCATTTTCAATGCACTCTTTTTTATGACATGGATCATCTGGAACAACGGCTGGATTCCAGGTGTTTCTGCTTTCGACCCCTACCCTTATGGAATGCTCACGATGGTGGTTTCGCTGGAAGCCATCTTTCTTTCAATTTTCGTACTGATCAGTCAAAACCATGCCTCGAACACGGCTGACCTACGCGAAGAAATTGATTTGCAGATCAATGTGCGAGCCGAAGCCGAAATCACTCGGCTTCTGATTTTAGTCGATCAAATTCACGATCATTTGGGGCTCGAACCCGAAGATGATGCCGAATTGCGTCGGATGAAAATGAAGATCAATTTAGAGTCAATTGAGAAGTTGCTTGAACAAGAAATGAACACCCAAAAATGATGATGGAGCTGATTGCCACCTGCGCGTTCGGACTTGAGAAACTTGTTCAAGATGAACTGAAAAAATTGGGCCTTTCGGTATTGAAAACAGAAGACGGGCGCATCACGTTCAGTGGAGACATGCTGGGTTTGATTCGGGCCAATTTATGGTTGCGTTGTGCCGATCGTGTGCAGATCAAAATTGGAGAATTTCAAGCCAAAACCTTCGATGAGCTGTTCGACCAAACAAACGCACTCGAGTGGGGAGAATACATCGGCCCCCACGACGCCTTCGCCGTAGATGCCACCAGTGTGAAATCGGCCTTGCATTCAGAGCCCGCCATTCAAAGCATCGTCAAAAAAGCCGTCGTGAAGCGACTTCAAAGCGCTCACGGCACTGAACAACTCAGCGAAAATTCAGGAGCGACGTATCAAATCATGGTGAAGTCGAATAAAGATCAATTCGTAATCGCCATCGATTCTTCAGGTGAAAGTTTGCACAAGCGTGGCTATCGCAATCGCTCGATCATCGCTCCCATTAAAGAAACTTTGGCGGCAGCACTCGTGACTCGTTCAGATTGGACG
>CAZBZW010000058.1:0-2514 GCA_964496535.1 uncultured Candidatus Peribacteria bacterium | reverse complement strand
CCCGGTGAGGACGGCGTGGCGCTGGTGGACGGCGGGCCCGGGGTGGCGCAGGCGCGTCCCGCGACGGTCGACGTCGACGTCCCCAACCCGGTCTCGGTCGTCGAGGCCGAGCGCGGCGGGGCCCGGTACCCGTGGCGCCACCGCCATCCGTATCCCACGTGCTTCGTCTGCGGTCCTCAGCGCGTGGCGGGCGACGGCCTGTGCATCTTTCCCGGACCGGTTGAAGGCCGCTCGCTGTTCGCGGCGCCATGGACGCCAGACCGCACGCTCATCGATCTATTTTGTGGCAGTGGCACCATCGCGATCGAAGCCGCGCTCATCGCTCAAAACATGGCGCCCGGCCTGAAACGCAGTTTTGCCTTTCAAAAATGGTCCTGGATCGAGCCAGACAAAATAAAAGAAGCCTATGCGGAAGCTCGTTTACTCACCAAGATCGAAACACGATTCAAAAGTTATTCATTCGACATCGACCCGGGTGTGCTCGTGGTCGCCGAAGACAACGCACGCCATGCCGGATTTCAAAACATGAACTTCAAGCGAGCCGACTTCAATGACCTCGACTTCAGCCAGTTCGAAAACTGCACCTTCATTGCGAATCCTCCATATGGTGAACGTCTTGAAGACCAAACACGGGCCGAAGAAATGTATCGCAAGCTCGGCGAAAAACTCCGCCAAACCAAAAACTGTTCTTTCTTCTTGATCACTTCAAACGAGAATTTTCCACAGTTGTTCGGCCGCCCCGCCGACAAAAATCGAAAGCTGTTCAACGGTGGAATCCGCTGTTATTTGTTTTCGTTTTTGAAATAATCCATAGGGTTGAAATACACACCATCTTTAGACATTCCAAAATGAAGATGAATTCCCCTAGCGCCTTTCACACGGCCTGTATTCCCCATCGTGCCAATCATTTGCCCTTGAGTCACCAGGTCACCTTCTTGCACATCAATTTTTTCCAAATGAGCATAAAAACTTTTGACTCCATTGTCATGGTGAATGACTAGGTAATTGCCATATCCACCGACAAAAGGATCGGTGGACACTCTCTCCACCACTCCATCTGCAACCGCCACGATTGGAGGATTTTTCTCATCCTCTGAAGGTGGAGCAAAATCAATAGCCTGATGGCTCGAGCTGTAATAGGCGGTGATCACACCCTTCGTAGGAACCTGGAGTGAAATATCCAAAGGCTCCATATCAGTTTCCTCAGGCTCTTTCTCAAAAGGAGTGGGTTCGGGCGGTTTTTTCATTTCTTCAAACCAGGCATTCCACTCCACAATTGCCTGCTCAGGAATTCTGGAAAGCAAATCTTTCTCTTGGGCTTCGGTCAATTTTTCACCCTTAAAGTAACACCCATTGGCCTGAATATATCGAGGACCTCCTGCTTCTAGATTTGGCTGAATCACAACATCATATTGAGCAGGGTCAAAAACAGAACCAACTTTTTCTTCCGCAAGGTATTCATACGCTGAATATGTGGTGAGGTCGTATCGATCGGGCTCATCCTCAAATGTAAGTTTTGTCTTTTCTAAACGATAAGTACTGGCATTGAAGTAGTAAAATACTGTGCGATGATGATCCCCATCTCCATCGTAATCCGTCAAATATGACTCAATAATAAAATAGTTTCCGTCGCGATAAATCCTGTCGTTGCCAATATTTTTGTCCTCTAAATTTTCCAGAATTTTCTGAACTTCCGATTGAGAAGAAGATCCAGAAAAAAGCTGCTGGATCAAACTTTCATCCTGATCGAGTGACACATTGTTCAAAGGCCCCCGCTCTCCACCAAGCGCATAAACAGTGGGGTCTTCTTCTGCAATCTTCAAGAAAGCCTTAACCATTTCTTCCCCTTGAACCTCCACTTGGGCACAATAAAATTTTGGCCCCGCATAAGTTTCATACCAAGGACTGATTTCAGGAGCATTCTCGGTAGGCGTGACGTAAGCGATAGAGTTATCTTCGCTATCATCGTCAAGAATATTGAGTGAAACATGTACAATTTCTTCAGACTCTGAATTGCGAATGATCTGAAGAAATCGATTCTCGTCATACCACACTTCTTCCAGTGAGGTTTCGGCCACTACGCCTTTTTCGAATCGCTGGCTCAATCGTTTTTCGTGAAAAACCCCTTCTTGATTTTCGTAAAGTTGCGCTGCTTCAGCTAAAAACTTTTCAGCCTGCAAGCCCCTGGGCACGAACAGTCCAATTCCGAAAACAATAAGGAGTAAAACGGTCACATAGAGCATCGAGTATCGTTTCATAAAAAATTGCGTTAGTGATTGAGTTGAGGCTGAATTCTCAGGCAAAAATTCCTCAGCCTGCACAAGCAGTTTTTGCTTGAGAGTCTGCACAAAAGTTTCATCCGCCGTGGGTCGACTGCGACGTAAAGCAGAGAGGAGTCTAAAGTGTGCGAGAAAGTGCTTCATAGTTATTAAGAGAATTTTTTAAGAAAATTACTGCAATTTTTTCCACAAACTCCGCAAGGTGAATAGTGCCCGAGAAAGATTCGATGCAACT
>CAZBZW010000057.1:0-5256 GCA_964496535.1 uncultured Candidatus Peribacteria bacterium | reverse complement strand
GCCAAAATCGCTATGCGACCGGCTCTTATGAAGGCGACATTCGCTTGAACGGAAATGGGACCAACGGAGCGGATGGCACCCCCGTTTACCCAGGCATGGTGGCTGCACCTCGCACCTATGCGTTCGGTACCAAATTGGATATTCCTGGAATTGGCCTCACGACTGTGCACGATCGAGGTGGAGCCATTGTGGCCGCCAACGCTGACAATAGCCGAGGTTACGCTCACGACCGTTTGGACGTGTGGATGGGCTACGGAGACGAAGGTTTGAACCGCGCCCTCAACTGGGGAAAACGCACCGTCGATAATGTGAAAGTCTACGGAGTTCGCTCCGACATGAGCGATAGTACTGTGCTTGAAAACTTCAGCACCGCTGAACAATTCTACCAAGCAACCGTATCTCAACCTCTTGAGTTCACCAAAGATATTTACTTTGGATCAGACGGTGAAGAGGTGCAAAAAATGCAAAACTACCTTGTGGATTGGGGCTATCTCAACTCCGCCACCGGATTTTATGGAGAAGAGACGGCCACAGCCCTTTTTGAATTTCAAAGCGACTTCGTCGACGGTGTCGACAGCCCTGATGACACTGGGGCCGGACATTTCGGCGCTCAAACTCGAAAGGCGTTTGACCGATTCATTCGTGGTGACGACAAAGATCGAGAAGAGATTAAAATTCGTCAAGGAGCTCGTTTGATGAAAGCGCATCCTGACCTTTTTGAAGAGCCCACTTATCTGAACCGCAATATCGGAACCGGCGCTCAAGGTGACGATGTGACCGAACTTCAAAAGTTGCTGGCCGACCTGGGTTATTTACGCATTGGTTCCACTGGAACTTACAGCGAAGTGACGGCGCACGCGGTGTTCAAGTTTCAAGAGTCTCAAGGCATTGTGAGTTCTGATTCTGATTCGGGCGCTGGTTACTTGGGCCCCAAAACTCGTCAAACTCTCAACACCATTTTGCAAAATCGCTATGAAGCCAAAAGCAAAATGGCCTACGAGCGCAATCAAATCCAAACCGGACGACACAGCTTGGCTCAACCTATTGCCGAACTCACTGGAATCCTGCCTAAGGAACAAAAGTCACTGTGAGTCGACGACCTTCCGAGTGATGTTCCAATCGAACCTCAGCGTGAGGCCGACTTTTAAAGAAATCTTCAGAGGTTTCAGGCCATTCGAGTACGATGCTCTTGCCCGCCTGCAGTTGCTCTTCGAGCCCAGCTCTTAAAAATGGGTCCAATCCGCCCACGCGATAGGTGTCGTAATGCACCCAATTGGGGTATTCCTGAAAAATGGCGAACGTGGGACTTTTGACGTCGGCGGGATCGGTTCCAAAGTACTCAGCCAAACCCTGAGTGAAAGTGGTTTTGCCGGCCCCCAACTCTCCGTAAAGCAACCAAATCTTGACCGGATTTTTCGCGATCAGATCGGCGGCGAGCCTTTTCAAGGCTGAAGCTGACTCAACGAAGGTTTGCATCTTGAGAGAATATGAGAAATCTGTTATACTGTCTTGAATACCAAAACAAAAAATATGCTTAAAATCAAAAGTTTCTTCAAAAATAGCCACGTTCGACACTGGGCTACGATTCTAAGCCTCTTGGCGCTTTCGGTTTACACGGTGAACACGAACCATCAAGGTTCTTTTTTGGCTTCCGTTTTAGATTTGCCCAAGGCTGAGCCGTTCAATGGAACTGTTCTTCCCTTTGCCGAAGTTCCCGATTATGCCCGTCTTTCTACCGACGAGTATCGCATGAGTTATGATGACTTGAAGAGGTCGGCTCCTCAAAAGTGGATTCCGATGCCGCTCTATGACAACGAGATCATGACTGCCTCAAGCGAAGGTTTGGGTTGGAGGTCCGCCCACGACTTGAGCATCCGCACGTTTAAAATTTTGTATCCCGTCGGCTTTCTTGATAACTACGATTATTCTGACAACAGTGGTGACTTCACGGGAAGTCACGATGGAATTGATATTAAAATGCCCACCGGAACTCCGATTCGAGCCGTGGCCAATGGAGTCGTGACCACGGCCGGCTGGGTCAGTGGCGACGGAAATGTCGTGACCATTCAGCACGATCGTGTGCCGGATCCTGTTTCTTCACGCAACACCACCCTTTACAGCAGTTACGCTCACGCTTCTGAACTTTTGGTGCACGAAGGTGAGGTGGTTCAAAAGGGTCAAGTGATCGCGAAGGTGGGTCAGACTGGAACCGCGACGACTCCTCACTTGCACTTTCAGCTTGATAATGAACTTTCACCTTTTCAGCCTTATTGGCCCTTCACCACGGCCGATGCTCGTGCCGCTGGCGTGAGTTTTTGGGACGCCGTGAACACCGGTCTCGGCCGCGACAATGCCATGCGCTACAGTGCGCATCCTTTGAAGTGGGTTCAAGAACACTTGTCGGATGTCGGCGATGTGATTGTTGAGCCCGAAGAACCCGAAGAAGAGGTTGATGAACCTGTTGATACGCCTGAAGAGGCTGTGACGTCTGTGAACGATGTCGAATGGACTTTGGATGGACCTTCTCAGGCTCTGACTGGAGAAAACCTCACCTATACATTGCGTGCCAGCGTGGCCGATTTTGAAGGCTCGGTGAACGTCACTCTTTCTGACTCGAGTGTGGCCAGCGTGAATAAAAGCCGCATCGATTCCGAAGATTTGAGTGGTAAAGAATACGACTTAAAAGTATTTGCTTCAGCCCCAGGTTCCGCTGTTTTGACGGTGAAGGCGGGTGATCGCACTGTCGCGAGCCAAAGCTTTACGGTCGCTGACGAAATTCTGCCGTTCGACCACTTTGAATTCAAAACTGATGCTTCATTTGAACCCGACGAGCGCGAAGCCTTCCAAATTTGGGCCGTGAACTCACGCGGTGAAAAAACCAGCGATGTTCCTGATGGAACCGCTTTAGATCTGAAATTTGTGAAAGGATTGGGTGTCTTCGTTCAAGAACATTTCACCAAAGAAGACTTTCATGAAGGTGCGGCTGATGCGGCCTTCACCTCGAAGAATAATGATTCGGTTCAACTAGAATATACCTATGGAACCGAGAGTCGCAGAAGTGAGGTGATTTCTTCCCGCATCTTCAGTGATGTTTCAGACGAAAATCCCTTCTACCCTGCTGTTTCATTCTTGAAGAAAAAAGAGATCATGAATGGTTACCCTGATGGAACTGCTCAACTTGAAAAACCCATTTCTCGTGTGGAGGTTCTGAAATTGATTTTCAACGGAGTGGACCAAAAGCTTGAAGATGGCCTGGATGTGAAATTCAACGACACTTCAAAACACGCTTGGTACTCTGACTATTTGGCTACAGGTTACGCTCAAGGCATTGTGGAAGGTTACCCCGACGGAAGCTTCAAGCCCTCACAAAGCGTGAGCCGCGTGGAATTCCTGAAGATGCTTTTAGTCGCTGGCAAGAAATCGGGAACCATGAATTTGGATCTCGACCCAGTTGTGAAAGATCTTCCCTTCAGTGATACCGATACTTTGGCCTGGTATGCGCCTTACGTTCAATACATGAGCCAGCACAATCTTTATCCCGACACCAGTTCTCGATTCAATCCTTCAGCCCCGGTGACTCGAGGTGAAGTGGCTGAGGTCATCTATCGTTTGATCGTGAGCCAGAAAAATGGAAGTGCACCTTACTCGGTCCTTCTCTCGATTGCCGAATAGGCCTCAGATTTGATATAAACAGATCATGATTCGATTGGTTTTAGTGCGTCACGGGCTTTCTGCCTGGAATAAAGAGAACCGATTCACCGGCTGGACCGATGTGGATTTGGCGGACGAAGGCGTTTTAGAAGCTCGAGCCGCCGGTGAAAAGCTGAAGGCGGCGGGATTTCATTTTGATTTGGCCTACACTTCGTATTTAAAGCGTGCGGTCAAAACGCTGTGGGAAATTTTAAATGTGATGGATCTTGCGTGGATTGAAGAGCGCAAAAATTGGCGCTTGAATGAGCGCCATTACGGCGACTTGCAAGGTTTCAATAAAGAGGAAAAGGCTCAAGAAGTCGGTGAAGAACAAGTTAAGCTATGGCGACGCAGTTACGATGTGGCTCCTCCGGCGCTTTCATCGAGCGACCCGCGTTCGTCTCGAAACGACCCGCGCTACGCCGCGTTGAAGCCCGAAGAAATTCCTCTGACTGAATCGCTCAAAGACACCATCGAAGGATTTGTGCCTTGCTGGGAAAATGAGATCGCTCTGGCGCTGAAGTCGGGCCGCCAGGTCATTGTGGTGGCGCACGGCAACTCGTTGCGCGGACTGGTTCAGCATCTCGAAGGGCTCACTCCTGAACAAGTCTTGGAGCTCAATATTCCCACCGCTCAGCCCTTGGTGTACGAGCTCGATGAAAACCTGAAGCCGATTCGTTCCTACTCTTTGTAACTGGGCGCTAAAAATGCAGCGATGGCGGTCACGATGGGTACGGCCAAAATCAATCCGGTGGAGGTGATGAGGGTTTGTAGAATCTCTTCGGCCATGAATTCATAATTGAGCGTGAGCCAAAGTGACTCTGATTTGTCGATCCAGACCAAGAGCATGGGGAGTGAAGAACCCGCCCAAATCAGAAAGAGGGTGTTGAGTACCGATGCGATGTGGTCGCGACCGACCTCCATCGCGTGCCTGAAGAGCAGAAGCGAGTTTTTTTCGCGTGAGATTTTGAAGAGCTCCAAAACAGTCGAGGTTTGTGCAACGGTCACATCGTCCATCACACCCAAAATGCTGACCCAGATGGCGGCCTGAACCAATTGGAAGGTGTGCAAGGCGGTCAGCGGCTGGCTCAAATAATATAATTCTTCAGGTGCGTTCCCTGTAATCTGTGTCATTTTGAGCGCCCAATGCGCCATGATCAATACCATCACCAGCGTGATCAGCGTGCCCAAAAGGGCGACGTGCGTCTTCCAGCGAAATCCATGCGAGAGGTAGAACGTGACGGGCGTGAGCACCGCGAGCGCGATTCCGGTAACGAGCAAAGGTGATGCTGATTCAAAAACAATCCACGGGAAGGTCCATTTGAAGAGAATTTGAAATGAAATGACGAGGGCAAGCAGAGAGCGCAAGCCTTGCCAGCGACTGATCCATAGGGTGATGAAAATGAAAATTCCAAAAAAGAGGCTGAGTGCCGGAACCCGCCAGTGATCGCTGATCTGTGTGAATTCGCCCGAATGAGTCACCAGCACGGAGTCCCCTTCTTCGAGTTTCAAATGCGCTTGATCTTCGGCAGACCATGCCAGAGTTTCTTGGCCTGCTTCACCCTG
>CAZBZW010000056.1:0-5480 GCA_964496535.1 uncultured Candidatus Peribacteria bacterium | reverse complement strand
CTTTCATATGACCGATGATGCGTTCGATTCCACATGCAAACCCGACAGCTGGAGTGGATTCTCCACCCATGATTTCGATGAGTCCGTCGTAACGACCCCCACCTCCCACGGCATTTTGTGCACCTTCGCTCTTGTCCCAAAATTCGAACACAGTTTGAGTGTAATAATCGAGACCACGCACCAGTTGTGGATTTTCAGTGTAGGGAATTTCCAATTCTTCAAGGCAGGCCTTCACTTCGGCATAAAACGCTTGGTCTTCAGGAATGCGATAATCCGCAAACTTCGGAGCCATGCTCGCTAAAATGCGGCAGTCTTCTTTTTTACAGTCGAGCAAACGCAAAGGGCTGGTGTGCAGACGCTTTTGGCAATCTTCACAGAGCGAACGTTCTTTGCCCATATAGTAGTTGAGCAAAGCCTCTTTGTATTTTTCACGGCTTTTCGTGGAACCAATATTGTTGATTTGCAGGCTGAGTCGATCCCAAATTCCCAAGTCTTTGAGGATTTTGTGAGCGATGAAAATGCACTGCACGTCGAGCGCGGGGTCGAGTTCGCCAATCACTTCAAAACCAAACTGCCAGAACATGCGATAACGTCCTTTTTGAGGGCGATCGTAACGGAAGTGAGGTTCAATATAATAGAGTTCTACTGGTTGAGGCAGGGTCTTCATTCCATGCTGAATATAGGCTCGCACCGTTCCGGCCGTACCTTCAGGTTTCAGGGTCATGGAGCGGCCACTGCGATCGTCAAAAGTGTACATTTCTTTCTGGACAATGTCGGTGTCTTCTCCTACAGAACGGTCAAAAACCTCGGTGAATTCCATGATCGGAGTCGTGATGCGCTTGAAGCCCGCCTGACGAGCTCGGTGTCGCACCACTTTTTTCACAAAAGTGTGATATTCGTGATCCTTCGGGAGAATGTCGTGAATGCCCGGAGGTGTTTGAAGTCGTGTCATAGTGACACTGATCTTAAACTGAAATTAATTTCCGGTCAAATCTCTGCGGCGTAAGTCGGTCGCTGTAGCTCCATATCTCCAAAAATATTGACGTTCTTCCAGTAGACAATCGAACTGACGAGTAAGAGCAGCTCTAGCATCACTGTCAGATGCTGTCGAAAAATGTGCTGGCTCGCAATTCCGTTTCCCATTGAAGATATTGACACGACTAACGGCAGGAACTTGGGCAGACACTCTTCCTGAAACGACTCCATCCACACCTGTTTCCATGTGAACATTCACAGGCATTCTGGGGTCACTATCATTCTGACACATTGTTACGTTGCGTACTTCGGCAGCAGCTAGCACTGTTTGAGCAGTACTTTCACTGAGAGTCGAAATTGTGGATGGCATTCGCAAGCAGATCTCGTCAGGCCGAGCCATGGGGCGGTTCTCACAAGCACCGAGAGCAGTGGAGAGATCGAGGGCACGCAGGGCGTTGTTCATAGTGATTTTGGGTTAAATCACCTATACTTTCAGTATTTTTGCTAAAATGTCAAGAGCCTAAGAGCGAGCTTCGCAGAGAGGGCGAAAGGGGTGCCCTTTGGGACATTGATTGGAGTGGTGACGAAAATCAAAAACATAACCGTTTTGCACAGCGTCCGAGTGATGCACTCGCAGAAATACTTGCTAAAACAAATTTTTAGGTTTAAATAGAGGTAGATAATCCAATAATCTAGAAACTATGGGAAGAGAAACCCCCTCCAATTACCCCGCACCCAGTAAAGCTATAGACACGGGCCGTCCTAATACTTCCGTTGATGGCGCTCGTAGTGCATTCAACAGAGTGGTAGCGAATGGTCTGCGGACTAAAGGCAATTCAAACGCCCCTCGTCCTTATAGATTCTCAAAATAGCCCGCCGCCCCGATCATGGCGGCATTGTCGGTGCAGTAGACCATGCGGGCGGGGAAACGGCTACGCACACCCTTGAATCGTTGCAGGTCATCATTCAACTTTTCACGAAAACGGGCATTGGCCGAAACGCCACCCGTCAGATGCACTTCACGCACGTCATATTCTTCAAGTGCGGCAAAAAGTGGGGTCAGTAGCGCGTCAATCGCGGCTTCTTGAAAAGCCCAAGCGACTTCTGATTGTGCGATATCATCTTGAATAGGGTGCGCTTTCACGTGATAAAGGACCGACGTTTTTAAGCCTGAAAAGCTGAAGTCATAGCCTTCCAAATGAGCGCGTGGAAAACGCAAATCTTTTTTTTCGGCAAAACGCGCATACGACTCAATCACAGGACCGCCCGGATACCCCAAACCTAAAATACGAGCCACTTTATCGAAGGCTTCTCCGGCACTGTCATCGCGAGTCGAACCCAAAATTTCCATATCGCCATGACCGCGTTGATAAACCAGCAAATTGTGGCCGCCCGAAACCGTCAAAGTCAGAATGGGGAATTGAGGCTCGTCGTCTTGCCCAAGCCAGGTGGAATAAACGTGGCCGTGAATGTGATTCACGCGAATCAAAGGTTTGTCTAAAGCATAGGCCAGCGCCTGAGCCGTGGCTCGTCCCACCAAGAGTGAACCCAAAAGGCCGGGCTCCCAAGTCACAGCAATCGCATCAATCGCAGACCAATCACAGGCCGCTTGAGACAAAGCCAATTCCACCGTGGGCAACATCGCCTTCATGTGTTCACGCGCGGCCACTTCAGGCACCACACCTTTGGTTTCAGCGTGTTTCGCGGCCGAAGACGCAATCACGTTCGACAGCACGACTTGGCCGTTTTCGACGACCGCCGCCGCTGTTTCATCGCACGAACTTTCAATGGCTAAAATTTTCACCGAGTCATGCTATACTGAAAACCGAAATGAAGTCCACCGCCATTGCCATTGTCGAATCTCTCAAGCAGGCGGGCCACCGCGCTTATTTTGTGGGCGGATGCGTGCGCGACTTGATTCTTAAAAAAGATCCGAAAGATTACGACATCGCCACCAGCGCCCGCCCCGACGAAATCGAAGCGCTTTTTACCGAAACTTATGCGGTGGGCAAGGCGTTTGGGGTCATTACGGTCAAAGAAAACAATCATCATTTTGAGGTGGCCACGTTTCGATCAGACTCTACAAATTCCGACGGACGCCGCCCCGACGCCGTGATTTTTTCGCATGAATCGGACGACGCCTTGCGCCGTGATTTCACGATCAACGGGCTTTTTTACGACCCGACCACCGAAACCATTGAAGATTTTGTGGGCGGCCGCAGTGACCTCAACGCGAAAATCATCCGTTTCATTGGCGACCCCAAAACGCGCATTCTCGAAGACCATCTGCGACTTTTAAGAGCCGTACGATTTCGCGCCACTCTCGATTTCGACTACCATATCGACACCAGAACCGCCCTTGAAGCTCACGCTGAACTTGTCGCCAATGTGAGCATGGAGCGCGTGCGCGACGAACTCAATAAAATGCTGGCCGACCCCAGTGCTGGAACCGCTTTGCACGACCTGCACGCCCTCGGATTTTTCAAATATTTACTGCCAGAACTGCGCGAACCCGAACTCGATTTTTGGCGGGCAATTGAAGATGAAAAGGCGACGGCCGATTTGCGTTGGGCAATCTTATTCAAAGAACTTAAAGATCCTTTCGATGCTCCCGCGATTTTACGGCGCTTTCGCATGCCCGGTGCTCAAGCCAGCTTGATCGAATGGATTTTGCGTCACGACATTCTCGAAACCGAACTGCAAACCTGGACTTTAGGAGCTCAACGCCGCCTCTTTTTGCACCCCAATTTTCCTCTGCTATGGGAATGGTGGCGCATGCGCTGCGGCAATCCTGAAAAGTTAAAAGAGATTCAAGTCGAGTGGACCGCCATTCGAGATCATTTCGAAGAAGTGCCCAAACCCCTGTTGACCGGGACCGAAATCATCGCAATCACAGGCCAAAAAGCCGGCCCCGAAATTGGTCGAATGCAAAATGAGCTTCTGCACCTTCAGTTAGAGCATCGCATCAAGACGCGGTCCGAGGCTGAAACTTGGGTGAGAGGTCGCTAAAATCACCCTCAATGGAATATAAATATCACTGGATTCAAAACTTCCCTAAAAAAGCAGGTTTATTCTGGAAAATATGGGCGAACCTTGTCTTTTTCATTGGAGTGACTCAATTTTCATTTCGAAAAAATAAACTCAAGGCAAAAAATTTAAAAATTCTGTTAGAAAGGGCAAAAAAAGGCGACATCATTCTTTTGGGCGCTCATCGAAAGCTGGCCGCTCTTTTCATAGGTGGAAAATACACCCATTCATCCATCTACACTGGAAATGGCCTGTGCGTGCATGCAAATGCAGATGGCGTGGAAGAGATAACGTTAGAAGCTATCTTTAAAGAATATGATTCAATTCAGTGTTTGAGAATTCAAGAAAAATTTTCGATAAACAAGCTCCTCGATTTTTTAAAATGCAATCTGGGGAAGCCTTACGATTATGAATTTGTTTTAGAGAAAAACCATCCAAAAGCATTTTACTGTTCAGAACTTGTTTATGACGCTTTCAAGGCGGCAGGTGTCGAAATTCAAATTCCAGAAAATTCCAGACTGCATCCGATGTTCTTCAGAAAAATTGGAGCGCTGGACGTTTTTAAGTGTTAGACCCGTCCCTGCATCGTCGTTTTTACAGCTTTATAAAGACCCGTCGCGGCCAGACCCAGCGTGAGTCCGTAGACGACATTTTCTTCAGAGTAGCCGTTCAAATAAACGTTCATTCCAGCTCCGAGTAAAACGGCGACCAGCGGTGCAATATTCATGCGATATTTTTCAGGGATCAATGCCTTCACCACTTCGGTGAGGCCGAAGACAACGGCTCCGAGTTCGAAAAATTCAGTATTTTGCATATAAAACGATTAAGAATTGCGAGCCCAACTGAGCCACCCTCTAATTTAACTCCAGTTGCGCCACGGTTTCAACATGAGCGGTCTGCGGGAACATTTCGACCGGCTGAATTGCGCCTAGTTTATAGCCCGCCTCACATAAAATTTTGAGATCACGCGCCAAGGTCGAGGGATTGCATGACACATAAATCAAGCGCGACGCTCGAATGCCCAAAACTTCTTCAATGGCTTGAGGGCTGAGGCCCGATCGAGGAGGATCCACCACCAAAACATCAGCCTTGAAGTTTTCGGTTTTCAAAACGGCGGCGGCATCACCCGCAATGAAACGTGCATTTTTGACTCCGTTGCGCACCGCATTTTCGCGGGCGTTCACAATGGCATTCTCGCTCCAGTCGACGCCCAAAACTTCTTGAGCCCGACCCGCCATGAACAATCCGATGGTGCCGGTTCCACAATACAAATCCAAGACGCGTTCGTTGCCTTGCAAATTGGCTAGATCGACCGCGATGCCATAGAGCACTTCGGCCCCGGCCGAGTTCGTTTGAAAAAACGATTGAGGCAAAATTTCAAACTGCAATTCGGTGCCCGACAGCAACTTCAACGTCTCTTTCACAACAGGCGAGCCCGACAACAAGGTGTCGACGACTTTGGTGGGACTGCCCTCTTT
>CAZBZW010000055.1:0-5656 GCA_964496535.1 uncultured Candidatus Peribacteria bacterium | reverse complement strand
AGCGGCTCTCAAATGCAAGATGCCTTATGTGACTTCAAAATGGATTCCAGGCTTTCTCACCAATTTCAAAACCATCAAAGCCCGTGTCAGCTTTTTAGAGAAGCTCAAACGTGAAAAAGAAACTGGAGAATTCGACAAATACACCAAAAAAGAAGCATCTCAGCTCGACAAACAGATTGAAAAACTCGAAGTCGCTCTCGGGGGTGTGCTCGCTCTCGACCGAACTCCAGACATCATCTTCATCGTCGATGTGGTTCGTGACCGCATTGCTGTGAAAGAAGCTAACAAAGTCGGCACCACCGTGGTCGCCGTGGTGGACTCAAACGCCAATCCAGACGGAATTCAATATGTGGTTCCCGGAAATGACGATGCAAACAAGTCCATTCAATTCTTTGTGGGACATGTTGAAGAAGCCATTTTGGCCGGACAAAGCAAGAAAGCTTAAATTCACTTCTTAAATTTTTCAAAAACAATGGATATTTCTATTGATCAAATCAAATCTCTTCGTGACCGAACCGGAGTTTCAATGACCGATTGCAAAAAAGCATTGGTTGAAGCTAACGGAGACGAAGAAGCGGCTATCGAACTGCTTCGAAAAAAAGGAGCGGCCAAAGCCAAAGAACGTTCCGATCGCGAAACCGCCAACGGTGCGGTTGCATTTGCAGGAAAAGGTTCAAAAGTCGCCATGGTAGCTTTGGGTTGTGAAACTGATTTCGTCGCTAAAACCGACAGTTTCTTGAAGGCTGCTGAAACACTCGCTGAAACCTTGCTCGATCAAGGTGAAGACGCTGACATCAGCGCTCAAATCAACGATCTCAACATTCAAATGGGTGAAAAAGTTGAATTGGTCAGCAAAAAAGTGATGGAGGCTCCTAAAGTGGCCACTTACCTTCACTCCAACAAACGAATCGGAGTCATGGTCGGTCTCACCGCCGGTGAAGACAGTTTGGGTTCTGACATCGCCATGCACATTGCGGCGATGAAACCTCAGCAAACCCGTCCTGAAGAAGTGTCTGAAGAATTGCTCGAAAAAGAAAAGATTATTTGGGCTGAACAGTTGAAGAGCGAAGGCAAACCTGCCGAAATTGTCGAAAAAATCATGGCCGGAAAAGAAAAGAAATTCCGAGAAGAAAACGCTTTGCTCACTCAACCCTTCGTTAAAAACCAAGAACAAACCGTGGGTTCCCTACTTTCAGGGGCTGAAATTATCGGTTTCGCTCGATTCGAAGTTTAAACTATTGCCTATGACCGCCTCCATTGAATCCGCTTTAGAGGAACTGCGAAACGGAAAAATGGTGGTGGTCATGGACGACGAACGCCGTGAGAACGAGGGCGACCTGGTCATGGCTGCTGAATTTGCCGATAAAAACGCGGTGAACTTCATGATGAAAGAAGGTCGCGGTTTGATTTGTGTGCCTTTAGAAGAAAGCATTGTGCATCGCCTCGACCTGAAACCCATGGAGCAAAAAAATGTCTTGCGCCATGGCTGTCATTTTTTGGAATCCGTCGACGTGCATCACGAAACTAGCACGGGTATTTCAGCGGGCGACCGTTCCAGGACAATTCAGGCCCTCGCCCACGCCGATTCAAAAGCTGAAGATTTCGCTCGGCCCGGCCATATTTTTCCACTCGCCGCTAAAAAAGGCGGAGTTTTGGTGCGTGCCGGTCATACCGAAGCCGGAGTTGACCTGATGAGTTTGGCGGGTCTCAAACCTGCGGCGGTGATCTGCGAAATCGTGAAAGACGACGGTGAAATGGCCCGACTGCCTGACCTGCATGAATTTGCCCAAAAACACGGCCTGCTCATCATCACTATCAAAGATTTGATCGAATATCGACGCACTCACGAATGCATTGTTAAAAAAGAAGCTGAAACACTCCTACAAACTGAATTTGGAGAATTTCGCATCATGATTTTTAAAAATCGCGTGGATGATCGAGAAAATATTTTATTGGTGAAAGGAAATCCTGAAAATAAAGAGGATGTGTTGGTGCGAGCGCATTCCGAATGTTTGACCGGAGAAGTCTTCCATTCCATGCACTGCGACTGCCGAAATCAACTCGACATGGCCATGCGTCTCATCGAACAAGAAGGTGAAGGAGTGATTTTATACATGCGTCAAGAAGGTCGCGGCATCGGGCTCACCAATAAAATTAAAGCTTACGAATTGCAACGACAGGGCCTCGATACCGTTGAGGCAAACCGAGAACTGGGTTTTGACGACGACCTACGTGAATATGGAATTGGGGCTCAGATGCTCAAAAGTCTAGGACTCGGTCGCATTCGCCTGCTCACCAACAATCCACGAAAAATTGTGGGGCTTGAAGGTTACGGTCTCGAAGTCGTCGAACGTATTCCACTTGAAACCACATTGGCCCACGATCGGGAACGTCGCTACATGAGCACTAAAAAAGAAAAAATGGGGCACATCCTTAAAAATGTCTGAAAATCCACTGTGGAACATGCGCCGCGCGTTGAAACTGGCCGAAAAGGGCCGTGGATTCACTGAGCCCAACCCAATGGTCGGCGCAGTCATTGTGAAAGACGGTGAGAAAATCGGCGAAGGTTGGCACCACCAATTCGGGGGCGATCATGCCGAAGTGGATGCTCTCAAAAACTGCAGCGTTTCGCCCAAAGGCGCCACACTTTACGTCACGCTCGAACCCTGCTGTCATCAAGGTAAAACTCCCCCGTGCACCGAGGCGATCATCGCCGCCGGAATTTCGAAAGTGGTGGTGGCGGTGAAGGATCCTTCTGAAAAAGTGAATGGCCAGGGGCTCGCGCAGTTGCAAGCCGCCGGAATCGAAGTGGAGTTGGGCTTGATGTCGACCGACGCTAATTTGCTCAACGCCCACTTTTTTGCCTTTCACCAAAAAGGCCGACCTTTTGTTACACTCAAGTGGGCTCAAAGTCTTGATTCAAAAATCGGTGTGAAGGGAGAAAAGTTGATGCTTTCAAGCGAGCCATCGCTCAATTTTGCTCACGCACTCCGCGCCGAACACGCTGCCATTGTGGTGGGAGCCGAAACCGTGCTCAACGACGACCCTGAACTCACTGTGCGCCGAGTGCCCGGCCAAAACCCGCTGAGAGTGGTTTTGAAGGGTGAAAAAAAACTCCCTAAAAAACTCCGTGTTTTCAACGATGACCACGTGCTCGTTCTTGAAAATGCAACGGCCGAATCAGCCCTCAGCACGCTCGCAGAACAGGGCATCAGCTCGGTTTTGATTGAAGGCGGCGCCCAAGTCTTGCAGTCGTTCATCAATGCAAATCTTTGGGACGAAGCGTTTGTGGTCGTTGCGCCCATGCATGTGGGTGAGAAGGGAGTTTCAGCTCCCCTGCTACCTCAAAATCCAGAAATTTTAGCTCTGAAAAGTCGAGTTTTGGGGAAGGATGCAGTGATGCACTTTAAGAATAGACCCAGTAGCTTGACTTGTGATTAAAAGTGGCATAGAAAAACACCCTATTTCTTTTGCATTACTACAATGGAATTTACAACCGCGGATGAGCTAGCTGAATTGGGAGGTGATTTTATTCAGATAAAACATAATGGAGGTAAAAATGCTCCTTTGTCAGGTTTCGACCATCTTGTACTCGGGCTTCACGACAGGCCCACAAATCTGACCAGAGGAGGTGTTTCGAGCTCTGCACTAAAACCACTTGAAAAAGCTTGGGGGCGAGATCTCGTTCAAAAGGTGAACGACTATGGCCTGGTGCGTGCAGACGGGGGGGCTTCCGAAATTTCTAAAGCAATTTATCAAAAACTTGCAGATAGTGGGAATCACGTTCTCTACATTGGTGCCGGAAATTTAGGAAGAGGCGTTTTTGACCTCAATCGGCCTGCTGAAACGGCTACAAATGATTTCCCTTATTTACCAGAAGAAATTGCCGCGCCCTTGTTGGACATTCGCAACAGATTAATGGAAGCCATAAAGATAGTGACGCATGGAAATCTTTTGGGTGTAGTTCAACCTCACACCATGGCCTCAGGAAATCCAACAGAGGAAGAATGGGCTTCTTTACAAGCTCTCAAGCCAGAAAAGTTTGATCGAAAAAGAATCAGTTTGTATTTAGACCGTTGGTTCGAGGTCTACGCCGCCATGTGCAATCGAAGAGGTAGAGATGCTGTAGATCTTATTAGCGGGTGGCACGGAGATAAAGAAAAATTTTCCCACAGAAATGAACGATGGGCAATTCCTTTGAATGAAAACTTAAGCGCGGCAGGAATTCCTGCCGAAAACAACAATCCATTTGGGCACATTAAAGGCTATCCTTGTACAATTATTACGGAGTGGGCTAAAGAGCGAGATATTCCATCGGTTGTTTTCGATGTTCCAAGACATCTATTGCTCGCCGACTCAAACGAAACCTATGATCCGATGACATTCAAGCCAGATGCAGGCCGTGTCGAAAAAATTGCAGATGCCGTGGTGAAGACACTTCACTAAAGAATAGAAAAGGACATCGCCCAACTCTTTACTTTCGCCCCTCTTTCAAATAAAGTGGTCGCGCTATGGCTATTGCTCTTCGTCAACTGGCGTCCAAACTGGGATTTACAGAGTCTGAAATGGAAAAACACATTTTGGAGCTGGGTTTTGAGGTCAGCGAAGAAATGGAAGATGACATTGCTGAATTGATCATCGACGAAGTGACCGGAAAAGGTGAAAAGAAAGATGCCGCCGAGGTTTACGAACAGATGGTAGAGGAAGAACAGGAACGTGAGATCATAAAAAGTCAGCGCAAACAAACGGCCGGAAAGCCAGTTTTTGGAAGAAAAAAAACAGTCGCTCGTGTGGAACGAGCCACCGGAATTATTGAAATTCCAGACAGCATCACCGTGAAAGAGCTGGCTGAAAAAACAGGAGCCTCCCCTGCTATTTTGATTGGAGCGCTCATGAAAAACGGCGTGCTCGCGAACATCAATCAACAGATCGATTTCGATACCGCCATGATTATTTTGGACGGAACGGGAATTCAAATTAAGAAAAAACGTCACGAAGCCACCGCCGAAGATTTGTTCTCGGGGAACCTCGAAAAACTGCTCAAAGAAGATGATGCGGGCGATCTCGAGGTGCGTCCTCCCGTCGTGTGTGTGATGGGTCACGTCGACCACGGAAAAACCTCTCTGCTCGACGCAATTCGTGAAGCCAACGTGGTCAGCACTGAATCCGGTGGAATCACTCAACACATCGGAGCCTACCAAGTCGTGAAAAATGGTCACAAGATCACATTCTTAGACACTCCTGGGCACGAAGCCTTCACCGCCATGCGAGCGCGCGGAGCTCGCGCCACCGACATCGCCATTTTGGTGGTGGCCGCTGACGATGGAGTTCGTCCTCAAACACTCGAAGCCTTGAACCACGCCAAAGAAGCTGGCGTGCCGATCATCGTGGCCGTGAACAAAATCGACCGACCCGGAGCTAATTTTGAAAAAGTGAAAGCTGAACTGGCCAGTCACGGTCTTCAACCCGAAGATTGGGGTGGTGACACCATGATGATTCCTGTTTCAGCCCTCAAAAAAGAAGGAATTGCCGAACTTCTAGAAAGCGTCCTACTTGTGGCCGAAGTGCAAGGTTTGAAAGCGAATCCACATCGCCCTGCGGTGGGAACCGTGATCGAATCACATCTCGACCAAGGCGTCGGACCCGTGGCCACCAT
>CAZBZW010000054.1:0-5731 GCA_964496535.1 uncultured Candidatus Peribacteria bacterium | reverse complement strand
ATCAAATTCGCAATATCATAGCCGAAGACGACAATATCGAAAAAATCATTGAGCTCACCTCTCAACCCCAGAAGCGCGTGCGCTGGAAAAAAACCCGACGCTAAAATGATCATGGACCCTTCAAAATTCAACGCAATCCCATTGAAAGCCGTCGTGGTCGTGGCCGTTTCAGGCGGCGTGGACTCCATGGTGCTTTTACATGTCCTGCACGACACACGGCCCGACCTCAAAATCACAGCAGTTCACGTGAACCATCAATTGCGTAAAGATTCTTCGCTCGACCAAGAGCTCGTCGAAGCCGCATGTGCAAAACTCAAAATCCCTCTGCACACACGCACGCTCACACCGCCCAAAACGGGCAACCTTGAAGAATGGGGCCGCCATGAACGCTACAGTTTTCTAGAAGAAATCCGCCAACAAGAAGGTGCGCAATTCATTCTGACGGCACATCACCTCAACGACGACCTTGAAAGTTTTTTCCTGCACCTCACTCGAGGAACTCGCCTCAAAGGCCTCATGGGAATGCGTCAAACTCGCGATTTCATCCACCGACCTTTTCTCAAAACCCAAAAATCGGAACTCATTGAATACGCACGTAAAAATAAGATTCCCCACCATGAGGACGTGACCAATCAAGATGCTCAATTCAAACGAAACGCTCTACGCCTCAAAGTGCTTCCAGCTCTTTTAGATGAGTTTCCAAATTTTCCGGAACACTGGCTCAAGCTCAAAGAGTATTTTGGAGCCTTACAGGCCTGGATTTCTCAGTCTGCCGAGGAATTTCTCACCGAGAATCTCCAAAAAAATGCCCTCAATAAAAAGGCTTACTCAGAACTCGCCTACCCGATGCGAGCCCAAGTTTTGGAGCAATGGTATCGTGTCAGTACCGGCGAACGAGTGCATCATGAAGAGCAAATTCAGCGCTGGGATCACGCCATTCTCTTTTTTGAAAATGGTAAAAAGACCGAATGGGGACAAAATCCCAAGCCCAGTTTCTTGATCATCGAAAAGACCCATGTCAAAATAGGATGACAATGTCAAAAATCACCCAAAAATCCGGCCCCAATCCTTTTTTGAGCCTCCTACTCTTGGTGCTCATTGTGTCCACCATCTATTCTTTCTGGAACCCGTCTCAAGCCGCAGTCGTTGAGAAAGTGGCGATCAGTCAATTTGTTGAAGACGTGAAAGCGGGCAACGTGGCGAATGTCGAAGTCCAAAAAACACGCATTAACTATACCTTAGAGACAGGAGAAGAGCGTTACACATTCAAAGAGAGCACTCAAAGTCTCACCGAAGTTCTTGCTCAAGTGCCTGCCGAAACCACCCAAGCGCTCAATGTAGAAGTGAATGACACCAGCAGCCGAGACATTTGGCTGAATTTTTTACTGGCCATCGTTCCTTTTATTTTGGTCGGTGCATTCATCATCTTCATGATGAGTCGAGCTTCAAACAGCAACAATCAAGCACTTTCATTCGGAAAATCTGGCGCACGCACTCATGACAAAGAGAAAGAAAAAACCACACTTGATGACGTGGCTGGAGTTGAAGAAGCCAAAGAAGAGCTCGCCGAAATTGTGGATTTTCTAAAACATCCCAGCAAATACACTTCAATGGGCGCCAAAATTCCAAAAGGAGTGATGCTCGTGGGTGCCCCCGGAACTGGAAAAACTCTCTTGGCACGAGCTGTGGCGGGTGAAGCCAGCGTACCCTTCTTCTCGATTAGCGGTTCTGAGTTCGTTGAAATGTTCGTAGGAGTCGGTGCCAGTCGTGTGCGCGACCTCTTCCGAAAGGCCAAACGAAATGCTCCATGTATTGTATTCGTCGATGAAATCGATGCTGTCGGTCGCAAACGCGGCTCGGGTGTGGGCGGCGGACATGACGAACGTGAACAAACACTCAATCAAATTCTCACTGAAATGGATGGATTTGAAACGGGCACCAACGTGATTGTGATGGCCGCTACCAATCGTCCCGACGTGCTCGATGAAGCCTTGCTCCGCCCCGGACGTTTCGATCGTCGCATTGTGGTGGATGCCCCCAGCCTGGAAGGCCGCGAAGCTATCCTTAAAATTCACGCGCGCAATAAACCTATGGCCACCGATGTCGATCTCAAAAAAATCGCGCGGCAAACTCCCGGCTTCACCGGAGCTGATCTTGAAAATTTACTCAACGAATCAGCCATTCGCGCCGCTCGCCTCAATCAAAAAGAAGTGAATTTGGCCGACGTCGAAGAATCCATCGAAAAGGTGCAAATGGGTCCAGAGCGCAAATCTCACGTGCTTTCGAAAGAAGAAAAAGACGTCACAGCGCACCATGAAATGGGCCACGCCATTGTGGGTCACGTTCTCGAAGACTGCGATCCTCTTCAAAAAATCACCATCATCCCCCGCGGAATGTCTCTGGGCTCAACTTGGTTTGTCCCAGAAGACGATAAAAAGCTCTACACCAAGCGCAAATTTGAGCATCGCATGGCTTCCCTTCTGGGTGGTTACGTTGCTGAAGAAATGGTCTACGGTCAAGTTTCAACCGGCCCCTCCAACGACCTCGAACGCGCCACACAAATGGCCCGCCAAATGGTCACTAAATATGGAATGAGCGATCTGGGCCCCGTGGTACTCGGTGAACAAGGTGAAGAAGCATTTTTGGGTCGCGACCACTCGGCACGCAATTATTCTGAAGAACAAGCGGCTCTCATCGACAAAGCCGTGAAAGAATTTGTGCACAAAGCCTATCTAGAAGCCAAGCGCATTTTGCATGAATATAAGGATAAATTTCTCGAAATCAGTCACGTGCTCATCGAAAAAGAGAGCCTCAGTCGCGAGGAGTTTTTAGAACTCTTCGACGGGAAAAAATTGAAGAAAAAGGCGACCTAGACTACACTCAAACCATGAATTCAACTGCAATCGGCATCGGCGAACTCAAAAGCGCTCCCATTCGCACTCACAAAAAAATTGCGCAAAGGCGTGAAGCAGAAGCCGGCAAAGAAGGTCAACTTTCAGTGGATATTTTCCATTCCGAAACTGAAATGATCATCCTCTGCCCCATCGCCGGGGTTGATAAAAATGATGTGCAAGTGGCTCTGAATGACGACGTGCTCACCATTCGAGGTGAACGTCGGCGATTGCCCGAACTCGAACAAAAAACCTGCATTGTGAGCGAATTGTATTGGGGCACCTTCTCTCGCTCCATCGTATTGCCCGACTATATCGACCGCAAAAACGTGCGCGCTCAAGTGCTCGAACACCTCTTGGTGATTAAAATTCCAAAAACAGAAGACTTCAAAACCCGCATCATCGAAATCAGCGAACATCAATGAGTCCAAAAGTCACGAAAGCGGTCATTCTCACTGCGGGCCTGGGCACGCGTTTTTTGCCCATGACCAAAGTGATTCCTAAGGCCATGCTGCCCATCGGCAACAAACCCGTCATTCAATACCTGGTTGAAGAAGCGGTCGCATCAGGCATCACCGACATCTTATTTGTGAACGGTCGCGGCCATCGCATGATCGAAGACCACTTCTCTCACAGCGCCGAATTGGCCGAAGAACTTGAAAAGGTCAGTAAGATCGACCTGCTCAACGAACTCGAGCGCATCGAGAAACTCGCACGTTTCACCTACACCATTCAAGAAGAGCCTCGCGGCGACGGTCACGCCCTGCTCTTGGCTCGAAACTGGGCGGGCAACGAACCCTTCGCCGTGCTCTTTGGTGACGACATTGTGGATGCACCCGCCCCCGCCCTCGCCCAAATTCTCAAGGTTCACGAAGAACGTGGGGGCGCAGTTCTCAGCGTGCAAGCTGTAGAACCTGAAAAAATCTCTTCTTATGGAGTGATTGCATCCGTCCATCACGAAGGCCGCATGCATGAAATCAGCGGCCTGGTTGAAAAGCCCACCCCCGAAGAAGCCCCATCCAATCTAGGAATCATTGGCAAATATATCTGTCCGCCCGAAATTTTCGCCGCGATCGAATCAGCCACACCCTCTCGCGACGGCGAATTGCGCCTGATCGACGGTTTGATTCACCTGCTCAATCAAGGTCATCGCATTCACGCTCTCGAAATTGAAGGCATGCGCTTCGACACCGGCACTCAAAATGGCCTGCTGGAGGCCCAGAATCACTTCGCAAGTAGGTAAAAGTATGTTAGAATAATAAGATTTGCTTTCTAACACTCTTCCATGAAATCGCGACCCCAAAGCACTGCTCTGCTGCTTTTAGGAATCTTGAGCATCGCGACTACAGGGATATTTTTCACAAAAACCAATCCCAACTATCTCAAAGGAAACCTCAGCTTTGCTCCCTGCATCAATCCCTCCGTAGGCACCGGGCCCTACACCACATTCGTGGACGATGTTGCCAATGCATTGGCACCTTATAATGATATTCAAATAGCGATTGATGCCTCTCAGAATGGGGATGTGATTGTGGTTTGCCCTGGGAGCTATGGAGGATTTCAAATATCCAATCAAGAAATAACTTTAAGAGGCTTGGGTAGTCAACCTGCAGATGTGAACATTACTCAACAAGGCATGAATAGGATAGCCACCATTAAGAGTGGAAGTGTAGTAGAAATATCTAACATGAAATTTGAAAATGGACAGAGCCAAACCAGTGCCGGAGCCATCATGATTCTTGGTTCAGAGGTAAAGCTTCTGAATATGGAATTTATAAACAATCAAAGTCCCGAAGGAGGGGCCATCTATGCAGGATTCGGTACGAAGCTCATCATCGACAGTTCCACCTTTGAGGCCAATCAAGCTGTTTCTCAAGGAGGAGCGATAGCGGGAGGAGGAGATGTCGAAAGACCTCTAAATATTTCTATTATCAATAGCGAATTCAAAAACAATCAAACAACAGGCCTACAAATGGGCTACAATGCCGGTGGAGGAGCTATTTGGGTCTATGGAGATGAAGATGGTGAATTGAGAACACGAAAAGATGGAATAATGCTTGAAATCAATTCAAGCGTCTTTGAAGACAATCGCACGGAAGCCTATGGAGGCGCCATCAGTGCATCCATAGCATTTGTAAAAATAATCAACTCAACCTTCGCAAATAACTCCGCGGCCTACAACGGAGGAGGTTTCTTTGGACAGACGCTGCAAATGAAATTGGACAACGCCAAATGGCAAAGAAACATTTCTGACGAAGAAGGGGGTGCCATTTCCATTTTAGGAAATGACCCATCTCCCATTCAAATTTTCAACAGTCATTTTGAAGGAAACAGGGCAAAAAACAGGGCTCGACAAGCTGGGAGTGCAATTTATTTGACTAGTTTTGGACGAATACTCAACGGAATTGAATTCAAAAACTCAAAGATTATCAAAAATACAGGAGAAAATTGCTATGGCGTGCTCGGTCACTCTCAGGACTTGGGCCAAAACCGCGTGGACGACACCAGCTGTTTCTAACAGAACAATATATTATATATGTATAATATATACATATGAAGACCACCGCTATTCTCACAACAACCCTCACTCCTCGCTTAGCCATTTGGCTGAAAGAAGAGTCTAAAAGAACTCGCCACACAAAACGACACATCATCGAAACAGCTCTCACGACCTATCAATTGGAGCAAAAAAGACGAGATTTGGCAGATTCATTCGACCGAGTTTCAAAAGATCCTGAGATGTTCGCAATTGCAGACGAGGGCATTGAAGATTTTCTGATTCCGCTGACCTCAGAACAATGAAGCAACGAGACGTTTACTGGGCCAACCTGAATCCTACT
>CAZBZW010000053.1:3301-5777 GCA_964496535.1 uncultured Candidatus Peribacteria bacterium | reverse complement strand
TTTTTGTCGCACTTGGAGTTACCCTTGCAGTAGGGTTCATGTCTGAAATTCGAGCTTTCGATCAGAGCTATCCTCACACGCGTTTTACGCATAAAAAAATCGTAGAACAATTCATTGAGAGTCTAGAAACGGGAAGCGCAATCCCTTTAGAAAAAGTTTCAAATCACCCCAGTTGTCGAGATCAAGTTCAAAGAGATGTAGAAAATATAAGTATATCCGCCCATCCGGTTAACTTGGGCTTATTTGATGTTCCCCTGAAAGTAAAAAGCTATGAATTTTCGGTGACGGAAACCAATCACGAAGATGAAGACTCCACAACTCTCCGCATTACGACTGAAGAAAGGGAGAAACTCCTCTTCTTCTTATGGGCGGAGGTAAAAGGCTTCCCCGGAAAGCAGTACCTGTGTGGAATCAGCAGAGTGCCGGGCTAGCCTCGTGCGTGCACACAGTCTCCGGTAGATTTTTTAGCTAAAGAAAGCCATTTTGAATCTCCTAAAAAGGAAACTAAGAATCACACTTAAAATAAAACTAGAAACCATCAGCCCCATCACATTCAAGGCCACACTATTGAAAGTGGATTGGAAATTGAAAGAATTTAGAAAAGAGTCGCCCACACAAGTGTAGCCAGCATTGCCGAGAGTCTCTCCATCTTCACTCACTCCCAACACTTCCCAAAAACTTTTGCGGCAAAAAATAGGTACGTAAGAAATAAAGATTACAGAGATTATCCAGATGAATAAGCGTATAAAATGGAAAGATTTGAGCTTCACAAAGCTGGGTTTGGAAAAATCAATACGCCCTCGCGACCCAAACGGCCTGCTTCGTCATTTTGCCGGTGAGCACACAGGGCATTTCTTTCTCTAGCTCGCGTTCATCCACCACACGCAAGGTCGCTTTGGTTTCTTCCTGCAAGCGTTTCTCATCACCTTCTTCACCGGCCCAAGGCACACGCACAAAACCACCTAGGGTTTCGAGTCGTTCGATCAACTCTTCTTTGGTCGTAGCCTCACTCATGTGAGAGTTCAGGTGTCCTTCAGCCTCTTTCAGTAGATTTTCTTGAATCTCTTCCAGCAACGCAGGAATTCGTTCGCCCAAATCATCAAAAGAAAGGGTCATTTTTTCGAGGGTGTCACGGCGCAAGACCACAGCCTGATTCGCTTCCAAATCACGAGGACCGATTTCAACACGCACGGGCACGCCCTTCACCTCCCATTCATTGAACTTGAACCCGGGGCTGAGGTGATCGCGCTTGTCCACTTGAACACGCACTCTCACGGCTTTCAAAATTCCAGCCAATTCTTCGGCACGTGCCAAAACTTTAGCCCACTCGGTGTCGCGGCCAATCGGCAGAATCACCACCTGAATTGGAGCCACTCGAGGGGGGAGCCGCAAGCCATGATCGTCGCCATGGCACACAATGATGGTTCCAATAATACGCGTCGACATGCCCCAAGACGTCTGCCATGCATATTGCATTTCACTTTTTTCGTCTTGAAACTGAATACCAAAGGCCTTCGCAAAAGTTTGTCCCAGCAGGTGAGAAGTGGCTGCTTGAATCGCCTTTCCATCGCGGGCCAAAGCCTCGGTGGTCAAGGTGTAGTCGGCACCGGCAAAGGTTTCTTTGGGGGATTTTCGTCCGCTCAAAACCGGCAAGGCCAGCCAGTCGTGTTCAAAATCTTTGTACATGTTGAGAGCGCGATCGGCTTCAATCGCCGCTTCGGATCGAGTCGCATGGGCGGTATGACCCTCTTGCCATAAAAATTCGGTCGTACGCAAAAAGGGTCGCGTGCGCATTTCCCATCGCACCACGTTTGCCCATTGGTTGATCAAGAGGGGAAGGTCGCGATAGCTCTGCACCCAACGCGAAAAGGTGTCGTACATGATTGTTTCAGAAGTGGGACGCACCACCAACGGTTCGGCGAGTTTTTTACCTCCGCCATGCGTGATCACTGCACATTCCGGAGCAAAGCCCTCCACATGATCTTTTTCTCGGTTCAATAAACTTTCAGGAATGAAGAGGGGAAAGTATGCATTTTGAACACCCGCATCTTTGATGCGACGATCGAGTTCTTTTTGAATCTGCTCCCACAGCGCGTAGCCATAAGGTTTGATCACCATGCAGCCCTTCACTTGGCTGTGTTCGGCCATTCCGGCCATGTCCACCACTTCTTGGTACCAAGCGGGAAAATCCTGAGTTTGAGGGGTTAATTTTGGCATGCTGATTTTTTAAAAAATTCTTCGAGAGCTGGGAGCGAAATAGGGCCAAAGTCTAACGAAACTCCAGGCGAAAGTAAAGATAAATTCAAGAGCGTAACAGTAGAAAGAAAATGATCGAATCATGATGAGATCATTTTTACTTGAGTTCCACCGCCTTACCCTGTGAAGACGACTTCACACGAATGTTGTCAGGTAGGTTGGGAATTTTGGGAGCCCAACGAGGCCACATGTGAATTTCGACGCGGTTCACCTCAGGCAA
>CAZBZW010000053.1:0-3243 GCA_964496535.1 uncultured Candidatus Peribacteria bacterium | reverse complement strand
CATGCTCTTTGATGCGTTGAGAAAGTTCCAGACCACCTTCGAGATCAGGGTTGATCTCGAACTCCTCAATGCCCTGCATTTCGGCTGTGAATTTATAGTAAGGCTCATCGAGACGGGCCTCTAAAAGTGTGATCGAAATGGAATCTTCATTGACTTTGATGACCTGCTTGCCAGGAGTTTCGCCCAAAATCACTTCTTGCAGTAAGAGTTCAGATAAAGCGGAGGAGTCGTAAGCCACACCACTGATGTTGAGGCTGCCCTTCACTTCAAACTCATCCATTTCTTGATCGACAAGCGAGAGTGGAAGTTCAATCACGGCAGTTCCGTATTCAATGGCGTCTTTATCTTCAAGTAAACGCAACGAAACAGCCCCCAAGCTACTCTCCTCGGCCGCCTTTTGACGTAAAGCCCCCAGAGCGGCGTCTTTGAGTTGAGCTTCGAGCTCGGTGCGCGCCGCCTCCAGATCATCTTCCGTCACAAAGTGAACCCCCGAACTGGTTCCACCGACCATGGGCGTCAAACTTTCGGCATAAACCAAGCTTTGTTTGTCTTCTTTCAGGCCAGGTAAGATAAAATGAGTGGGGTCCAAATTACCTCGTGCTCCCACCGGGGCTCCACCACTATCCAGCGAATCTGCGACCACATGCACTTTCAGCTGTCCAGGATTTTCAGGAGTTCCCCCCGGCACGGTCACGTCGGCTTCAAGTCGAAAGACGATGCCCTCCGCACTTTGGAATCGAGTGCGCGCGATCAAAGTCTGCTCGGAGCTTTGCTTGTTGAACACAATCAAATCTCCAGCCGCCGGAGTGCCTTGATCTTTAAAACCGGTGGCCGAATGTTTGAGATTCACATCAACGCTGGTTGAAAGCACATGAGCCTTCAGTGCATGAGGCCCGCTAGGATTTTTCTCTAAAGTGATGTTGGTGCCACGTGTGATCACGGTCGAAGAAGGTTCGATCACAATGGTTGCACCTGGCAAAACTAGATAAGCCACCACCAAAAAAGTACCAAAACTGCCCAAGACCAAGGTGCTCAGAGTTTTTCGATGCGCTTTAAAAAATTCAAATGGAATGCGCCCATTCAGACGCTCCGGCGCCCCACGCATTTTTTGCCACCAATTTTTCAGTGAAAAACCGGTCTGTTCGCGCGATCGAACCTGGCTTACCACCTCGAAAATCGAAGATTTTTTCTTGGGCAATCGGCTGGGCTGGCCATCCAAAACATCGTTCGAGCTCGCCACAATCGGCTTCAAAAGCTCCGACTGAGCATCATTTAAAACCGCTCCTTCTCGATCTGAAACGTGGTCATGCCGCGCAGTCATCGTATCGAACACTTTGATTTCAGCCTGCAAAGCGAG
The DNA here is from genome assembly GCA_964496535.1 of uncultured Candidatus Peribacteria bacterium. GTDB lineage: Bacteria > Patescibacteriota > Gracilibacteria > UBA1369 > 2-02-FULL-48-14 > CAZBZW01. Next base: position 1,886 of record CAZBZW010000053.1, on the reverse strand, counting down.
TTTCATTCCACTGCTGTCGTTGGTCACCAAAAACAGCGTTTTTTCAATGTCTTCAAGTTTGGCCTTCAGGATTTTTAAATTCACCACGCTTTGCAGAAGCACCGCCCCCTTGGGAACCACCAAGTAGACTTCGGCATAAGGCACCATCTTCACGCGTTCAAAAATCTGCGGGATCTCTTCATCAATTTCAATGAAAAGAATTTTCTTTTTAGAGACTTTTTTGATCTGCATGGAGGGAGTTTACATAGCCTTAAACTTGCATGAGCCGCACCACTTTTTGGAGCATCTTGGTCAGTGTTTTTTCTTCCAAGAGAATATCCATGCCCATGTGGGCCAAGGCGAGAGGGGTCATGTCGGCGCAAGAATCCAGCAAATTATGTGGATCGGTCGCGCTCGAAATCATTTTGGGAACCAGCAGTTTGACCTGCGGTTTGCGTGGAAAGGGAAGAGATTTGAGCCAGTCGGGTCGCTCCAAAGCTTCCTTCAAAAGAGGCAATTGAGCACCTCCTCCACACAGATAGATTGTGGAAGGAAGACTGTCAAGATCTCGCACTTCTTGCAAGGCGAAATAGATGCCCGTGAGCCAGGTTTCGGTGTCACTTTCGAGAGCCTTTTTCACGATGCCAAACGACTGATGCTCGAGTTCGCCTGAAGAGAAAGCGATTTTAATCTGCTCGGCCTCTTCGTGCGCCAACGACAACGAGTGTGCCAAACGCTTGGTGAACGAGCGCCCGCCCAAATGAAAATTCTGAGTCGATACCACCGCACCTTCGTGCACAATCGCCAAGTCGGTCATGGTGCCGCCCACATCGATAAAAATTCCACTATAGCCGTGCATTTCAGTTCCGCCCAAAACTCGTCCCAATGCATACGGCTCGGCCATGATCGCCAAAACTTCACGGTCCAATTCGGCTACTAAGGTTTGAATCGCTCCAAAATGCAAGAGTGGAGAGAAGGCATTGAACAAACTCATGGCGATTTCTCGCCCCTGAAACCCAATCGGATTGCTCACTTTATAGCCATCCACTCGAGTATCAACGACACCTGCATGCACCAATTTCACGTCGATTTCCTGCAATCCCATGTCGTACGCCAAATCAGAACGCACTTTTTCAAAAGCCTTCCACTGCACTTTATGAATGATATTTTTAAGCTCTTCTTGGTGAATTTTCGACTGAGGATCGCGCCGTCGATAGGTGATTTGCGAAGTTGCGCCGCGAATCAACTCGCCGCCAAAACCCAAAATGATGGAACTGGGGCTGACTCCCGCCATGCGCTCGGCCGTCTTCAGCGCTTTCAAACTGCGCTCGATAACACCTGCCAAATCGGTCACCACACCGCCTTCCATCTCTCGCAAGGGGTGAGCCTCGCTGGCCTTACCCAAAATTTCAAGCTCATGATCTTTCGCTTGAGCCACCAAAACCTTCACACTTTCTGTTCCCACATCGAGAACTGAAAAAGAGCGATCTTTCTTGACTGAAAATGGCTTGCGAAACAGAGACATCGTGAACAGTTTAATTCACCATCTCGTAAAAAACAATAAACCTGTCCAGGGCGCTTGCAGAAGACTTCGCCGAGAGAAGCGAAATCGATCTCATGCATGATTCGATCGATTTCTTTCTAGAGCTGAGTCTGCTCAATCTTCTGCAAGCGCCTAAGACTTGAAGAAACGTCCAGATCATGGAATGATCGCGCTATGGACCCACTGGAACTCAAAGTTAAAGAACTCTTTTTTGCCGACACGGGAACGGCAGACAACTATGAAGATCGCTTTGATGCGAGCCTTTTTTCTGAATTCGAACTGACGGCACCCATTCAGTTCAAAGCCAAATTGGTCCGTGTGAAAGAGGGGATTGCCATGAACATCGACTCGATTCACACTAAAA
>CAZBZW010000052.1:5216-5845 GCA_964496535.1 uncultured Candidatus Peribacteria bacterium | reverse complement strand
CCACTCTGCGACCTAAGACAGCCTCGAAACCAGCATGGTGGGTGACCGCTTGGCTCATGTCCTCGCTTGGTATGACAACGAATGGGGTTACTCCATGCGTTGTGTCGACCTCGTCGCTCACATGGCTCAATCTGAACGCTAAATCTCACCAAACCTTATGACGAAAGATCGACGCACCGAAATTTTCGGAGCCATTGTCGAGCACTTCATCAAGACGGCTGAACCCGTCGGCTCAAAAACCATCATTTTGAGTTACGATTTTAAAGTGAGCCCCGCCACCGTGCGCAACGACATGGCCGAGCTTGAAGAGGCCGGTCTTCTCGAACAACCCCACACCTCCGCCGGTCGCGTGCCCACCGACAAAGGTTATCGTCTCTACGTGAACGAACTCGCCAATTTTGAAGTCGCGCGTCGCCTCGCTCTTAAGAATATTGAAAAAATCCGCGAAACTTACCTGGCCGACAACGCCAAGCGCCAAGTGCACCGCGCCGTGCAAATCCTGAGCCAAAGCAGTCCCAATCTCAGTTTTGCCACCATTCCCAACGAAGAAGAAACCTTTTTCATGGGAGTTTCAAAAATGCTCCGCCAACCCGAATTCATCGAAGCCCCTCTGCGTGCCTCTCAAGTGC
>CAZBZW010000052.1:0-5206 GCA_964496535.1 uncultured Candidatus Peribacteria bacterium | reverse complement strand
GGATTTGCCGGAGCCATCGGCATTCTCGGCCCCAAGCGCATGCCTTATGCCTACAATTCTGCTTTAATCACTGAAGTTCGTAATCTTTTAGAATCCCACCAATTATGACCGACGACACCACAACCACTCTAAACCCCGAACTCGAACAGCTACAGGCCGAACTGGCCGCAATGACCGAAACTGCTCAACGCGCCCTCGCCGACTTCGCGAATTTCAAACGCCGCACTGAAGAAGAACGTAAAGATCTGCACGTTTACGCCAACCTAAAATTTCTACAGAGCATCTTCCCCGCCCTCGACAACTTCAAGCGCGCCTTCGAAACCGTACCCCCCGAACTTCAAGATCACACTTGGGTGAAAGGCATCGAATCCATTGAAACAAGCCTCTTTTCAACCCTACAAAACCTAGGTCTCGAAGTGATCGATGCCATCGGCGTTCCCGTCGACCCGCATCAGCACGAAGTCTTGATGGAAGCCGAAGGTCCCGTCGGCCAAGTCATCCAAATCTTCGAAAAAGGCTACAAGTTCAATGGAGTTGTGGTCAGACCCGCAAAAGTGATGGTGGGGAAATAATTTTCTTGACACCCAGACTTAGCACTCTATAATGATGAGTGCTAAATTAACAAATTCAATTTATGTCAAAAATCATTGGAATCGATCTCGGAACCACCAACACTTGTTTCGCAGTGATGGAAGGGTCAGAACCCACAGTCATCACCAATGCGGAAGGTAAACGCACCACTCCTTCGATCGTCGCCATGAAAGATGGCGAACGTCTTGTGGGTGAATCAGCCAAACGCCAAGCGGTGATGAATCAAGCCAACACCATTTTCTCGGCCAAACGTCTGATCGGTCGTCAAACTTCAGAAGTCAGTGAAATCACCAAACGCATGCCTTACAAAACTGAAAAGGGCAAAAATGGAGAGGTTGAAATCGTGCTCGAAGGCAAATCTCGCAAACCTGCTGAAATCAGCGCCATGGTCTTGCAAAAAGTGAAGGCTGATGCCGAAAAATACCTCGGAACCACTGTCGATCGCGCCGTCATTACTGTGCCTGCCTATTTCAACGACGCTCAACGTCAAGCCACCAAAGATGCCGGTGAAATCGCCGGTCTCAAAGTGGAGCGCATCATCAACGAACCCACTGCCGCGGCCCTCGCCTACGGTCTCAACAAGTCGGAAGGTGAAAAGAAAATTGCCGTCTACGACCTCGGTGGAGGAACCTTTGACGTCTCAATTCTCGAACTCGCCGACGGAGTCTTTCAAGTGCTCGCCACCAACGGAGACACTCAACTCGGAGGAGACGACTTCGATGAACGCCTCATGGATCACCTCGCCGAAGAATTCAAAAAGACCGAAGGCATCGACCTCAAAGAAGACAAAGTCGCACTTCAACGTCTGAAAGAGGCGGCTGAAAAAGCCAAGATCGAGCTTTCCTCTCAAATGGAGACTGAAATCAACCTGCCCTTCATCACCGCCGACAAAAATGGCCCCAAGCACTTGGTGATGAAACTCTCTCGCAGCAAGCTCGAAAATCTCGTGGCTGATCTGTTGACTCGCACCATCGAGCCTTGCAAAAAAGCCATGAAAGACGCGGGTGTCACCGCCAAAGACATTGCCGAAGTGGTGCTCGTGGGTGGAATGACCCGCATGCCCGCCGTCGTTGAAAAAGTGAAGGAACTCTTCGAAAAAACTCCACATCAAGGAATCAACCCCGACGAAGTGGTGGCCCTCGGTGCCGCAATTCAAGGTGGAGTTCTGCAGGGCGACGTGAAAGACGTGCTCTTGCTCGATGTGACTCCTCTCAGCCTCGGAATCGAAACCATGGGTGGAGTGATGACCGTGCTCATCGAACGCAACAGCACCATCCCAACCAGCAAATCTCAAGTTTTCTCAACTGCTGCCGATAATCAACCTGCTGTGGATATCAAAATCTTCCAAGGAGAACGTCCTATGGCCAACGACAACAAATTCCTCGGAACCTTCTTGCTCGACGGAATTCCGCCCGCACCTCGTGGCGTGCCTCAAGTCGAAGTGACTCTCGACATCGACGCCAACGGAATCCTCAATGTGAAAGCCAAAGACAAGGGCACCGGCAAAGAACAGCACATCACCATCACCGGTTCATCCGGTCTTTCAAAAGAAGAGATCGAAAAGATGAAAAAAGAAGCTGAAATGAACGCTGACGAAGATAAAAAGAAGGCGGAACTCGTGCACACTCGTGTCGAGGCCGAAGGCATGATCTTCCAAGTTGAAAAAATGATCAAAGAAAATGGTGAAAAAATCAGCGAAGATTCTAAAAAGTCTCTCGAAGCCAAGGTGCTCGATCTGCGTGAAACCATGGATCAAGATGGCGTGACTATCGAAGACATCAAGGCCAAGCTTGAAGCCCTCACTCAGGATGTGCAGGCTAAAGCCACCGAGCTTTACCAGCAAAATGCTTCCGCTCAACCCGAAACCACCAGCGAAGATCCTGACGTGAAGGTGACCGAAGCCAAGCCTGAAAACGATAACCCCGCCCCCGATGGAGACAGCAGCCATTAAATTTGATCTTGTCGCCTTTTGCGACCACGCATCCATGACCGTGGATGGTAAACTGAACATGAACGGAATCTTCGACGTCGTCATGGCTCAGAAGTTCCCCACTGTTCACCCTCAACTCTTTGTGGTGACCAAGTTTCATCTGACCGAGGGTGAACATCCGCTGACCTTCGCTCTCATGCAAAAGGACGCGGTGTTGGCCAAAACCTCTCTAAAAAAAGACGCCCCGGCCGGTGGAACCCTGCACACTCACATCTGGAGCATCCACAACCTGCCCATTCAATCTTCCGAACCCATCGAGTTTCAGGTGATTCGTGATGGCGGCCAAGTCTTGATCAAACGCTTGTTGATCGGCACGCCGAAGACGAAAGCTTGACCTGGTGCGCACGCACAAGATTTGACAAAAAAATAATTAGGTGTAAAAAGAGTTCAATTTAAAAAATGAACATGAAAGGGATGGACGTGATAAGTCAATTGGGCACTGTGGTGCGAAGAGCGGGATTGTTGGCTCCATTTCGTAAATTAACAGACCCTAAAAGAGGAGAAATTTCGCCGGAAGAAGCGGCCCATTTGCTCCATGAAGTGAGGGGCATGTTTGCAAACATGCTGAATGGAACTGCGGAGCAACATTTAGCGCCTTTAGATGAAGTGATAGGTCAAATAAGAAGCACCCTGAAATTACCCGAACTGGAACCTGGAATAGCAAGAGCCGCCGCAAAAACAGAAGAAGCGGCTCGAGGGAAACGGAATGCAATAAGCTCAGCCGGTGGCAATGCATTTCAACGCGACATGAAAGGAGGCTTCAGTTTTTAATTTACTTCCACATAAACTATTCGCTATTCTAAAAGCCCTTTTTTATCTATGCTCGACCCAAAATTCATTCTTCAAAATCCTGATCTCGTGCGCGAGTCAGCCCGCAAAAAACGCATCAATTTTGATGTGGACGCCTTCATTGCTCTCGACGAAAAACGTCGCGAACTGCAAACGAAACACGACCAATTACGCGCCGAAAAAAACTCCGCCAATGAAACCATTTCAAAACTTCAAGGTGACGAAAAACAGGCGGCCATCGCCATAATGAAAGAAAAAGGTGACGCCGAAAAACAAGCGAGCGAAGCCCTCAGCCAAGTCGAAACCGAATGGAAAACCCTGCTCTTGCGAGCACCTGGAATCATTTCACCCGACGCACCGGAAGGCAAAGATGACACTGAAAACGTCGAACTCTACACATGGGGCGAGCCTCGTAAATTTGATTTTGAACCCAAAGATCACGTCGAACTCGGAGTCAATCTAGACATTCTCGACATCGAACGCGGTGTGAAAATCGCCGGATCTCGCAACTACTTCCTAAAAAATCAAGGAGCCTTGCTCGAACTCGCGATTCTGCGTTTCACTCTCGATAAGCTAGTGGCTAAAGGTTTCAATATTTTCCTGCCACCCTTGCTCGTCAACCGTGAAGCCATGACTGGCACCGGATACTTCCCCGGCGGTGAAGAACAAGCTTACAGCATTCCTGAAGATGAAAAATTCTTGATTGGAACCAGTGAAGTGCCCGTCACCTCCTATCATTCCGACGAAATTCTCGATGAAAATGAACTGCCCAAACTTTACGCTGGCTACTCGTACTGCTTTCGCCGTGAAGCCGGAACTTACGGAAAAGACACTCACGGCCTCTATCGCATTCACCAATTTCAAAAAGTCGAGCAAGTGGTGATTTGCAAGGCCGACCCTGAAGAAAGCAAAAAAATGCATGCACTGATTTTGGCAAACGCCGAAGAAGTTTTGAAAGACCTCAAGCTCCCCCATCGAGTCGTGGCCGTTTGCAGTGGAGACATGGGCCAAGGCCAATACTACAAAAACGACATCGAAACATGGATGCCTTCTCGCAACTCCTACGGCGAAACACACTCATGCTCGACCTTCCACGACTTTCAAGCCCGCCGCCTCAACCTGAAATACAAAGACAAGGAAGGCAACAAACGCTTCGTTCATACACTCAACAACACCTGCGTGGCCTCCCCCCGCATTCTGATTCCCATCCTCGAAACCTACCAAAACGAAGATGGCAGTGTGACGATTCCGGAAGTTTTAAGGCCGTATATGAACGGAAGGGAGAAGATCGAACGAAAATAACTGAATCAAACCCATGAAGAAAATTTTCATCTCTGCATTGTGTGCCGTCCTACTTGGATGCACCTCTACACCCCCTCTAAAAACCACAGAAGAACCCGCTCCAGCTCAAGAGGAAGTGACCGTCGAATCCGAATCAACTGCATGGACCACCTATGAAAATAATGACTTTGACTTTTCAATCAAGATTCCAACGGACTGGCCCATTTATGAAGGTGTCTGCGAAACAGGAAAAATTTGCGAAATTGTATTGGGGAATGTGCCCAGTAAACCTGGAGAAAAACAAATAGACCATATAAACATTTTGGTCCACCCTATAGAACTTGTTGAAAAACAAGGGTCCAGCTTGATGGGCTGTTCGGGGCCAGCAAAAGTCTACTTAGAAAGTGGCATCTTTGCAGAAAAACAAGAGGGGTGTGGCTTCATGGATGGCATCACTAAAAATGTATATTCAATTGAAAGGTCCGACTTTCTCGTTCAAATCATTCCAACGCTAGATTCGAATGAGCTGGAAAAAACTATTGTAAGCAGTTTTCA
>CAZBZW010000051.1:0-6134 GCA_964496535.1 uncultured Candidatus Peribacteria bacterium | reverse complement strand
GGAGCGTATTGAGGCCGACCTCAAGCGCCAAAATAAAACCTTGAAAGACTATGAGGCTGAAATGAAGGCTGCCGGAAAAGACATGCATAAAGAGCTCGAACCTTTGGCTAAAGATCAAGTGCTCACTCGTTTGGCACTTGAAACTCTTCAGGAAGAAAACCCTGTCGAAGTCAGCCCTGAAGAACTTGAGAAAGCGGTGGAAGAGCAAGTGGGTTGGTATCCAGCTCATATTCGAGAGGCTGCTCGCATGCGTTTGTCCCCAGGCACTCAAGAGCGCGAATCCATTCTGGGCCGCCTCAAATTGAGAAAACATGTGGAGCGAGCACTCTAGGGGTTCCTCCAGTAGAGTTTCTTTGGCTTGAGTTTTGAATAAAAAGCTTATACAGTGTGCGCGTTTGCATCAATATTGTGTTCATGCTCAAGCACCTGTTCACTTCGAATACTCGCGTTAAATTACTCACTCTTTTTCTGACCCGTCCAGATGAAGAATTCTTCGTGCGTGAGTTGACTCGTACTCTAGACGAGCAGATCAATTCAGTGCGTCGTGAACTTGAAAATCTTAAAAAGATGGGCCTTTTAAAGAGCCGTTCTCGAAATCGCCGCAAATTTTTCACGGTGAATAAGAAGTTCCTTTTGTTCCGCGAACTTCAAAGCATTATTTTGAAAGCGGGAGGTGAAAATGAAAAATTGGTGAAGGCTTTGAATAAAATTGGCAGTGTGGATTATTTGTTGATTACGGGCCGATTCCTTAAAAAAGAATCTCCGGTTGATCTACTTTTGGTGGGGAAGGTGCCTGAAGAAGCCCTTTTCAGGCTTTTGGGCAGTTTGAGCCCCGACGAGCCTTTGCGCCCCATGTTGCTTTCAAACGATGACTTTAACGTGCGCACCAAATTTGGCGATCCTGTTTTGTTGAGTTTGATGAATGACCCCGAAAATGTGGTGCTGGTGAATCAGTTCCTTATTGAAGAGGAATAACTCAAACTTTATGGGTCACGAAACGCGCAATGATCATCACACATCCGAGGATCACATCCATTATGGCCATGGTCACGAACATGACGTGCCTTTTGGAGAAAGGCCCAATACTTTATTCTGGAAAAATCTCAAGCGCTCTGCTGTTCTTGCCTTGCTTGTTTATTTTGGAAAGTGCCAGCCTGAACAGGTTGAAGCTGAAACCAGAACTAAAATTGAGGAATGTTTAAAATCAAAACCTCTTCCCCTTGAGACTGAAGACATTGAAGACTGTACGGATAAGGATAAAAATCCTCTCCGCGAGAAGCCTCGCGATCCTCAAACCACTGCGTAAATTTTCCATTGCAAAGTCTTTAATGCCTCTCTATACTCTCATGGCTTTTTTAGCTCAATATGTCACAAGCCCTGATTCAGCACGTAGCCAAGAGTTCTGTCGCTCGTCAAGTACCCCAGCTCAAAGCGGGATACGTGGTACGAGTTCACCAACGCATTCAAGAAGGTGGAAAAGAACGTATTCAAATCTTTGAAGGATTGGTGATTGGTATGAAAGGGTCCAACCCCGAGAACAAAATGTTCACGGTGCGCAAAATTGTGGATTCTGTGGGTGTTGAAAAGACATTTCCTCTGTTTTCACCTGTGATCGCTAAGATTGAAGTGCTTCGTGCCGGACGTGTGCGCCGAGCCAAACTTTACTTCATGCGTGATTTAGCTGGAAAAGGTACTCGTTTGAAAGACGGACTTTTGGGTGATGTGGCCACTATGGGCGATGCTCCTGTGGTTGTTGAAGAACCTGCTGTTGAAGAGGAGGTGGCTGAAGAAGTTGCTGTTGCCGAAGAAGCTCCTGCAGAAGAGACTGTCGCTGAAACACCTGTCGTTGAGGCAGAAGCGACTGAACCAGAATCTGAACAACAATAATTGATTTTTAGATCATGTTTGTCGTGTTAGTCTTTTTTTGTGAATCCAAATGTTCAAATCATTGCTGGAATGGATGAAGCGGGAAGGGGTGCATGGGCTGGGCCTGTGGTTGCGGCAGTGGTCATTTTACCTGTAAGAGCACGTTTGCCCGGTTTGAATGACTCTAAAAAACTCACGGCGCGCAAGCGTGAAGAACTGTTTGCAAAAATTCAAAAAGTCGCTCACGTGGGGGTTGGCTTGTGTGAATCGTGGGAGGTGGATTCTTTAGGTTTAAAAAAGGCCACACATCGTGCGTTTTTGAGAGCGGTTCAAGATTTGAATGCCTGTCCTGACTTGATTTGGGTTGATGGTAATGACCGTTTCAGACTTCCGTTTCCCAGTCGTGATCTCATTCGAGGTGACAGTAAAATGAAATGCATCATGGCGGCTTCGATCATCGCTAAAGTCACCCGCGATGTGCTCATGAAAGGTTATGCAAAATTGTACCCTCATCATGCTTTTGAGCAGCATAAAGGTTATGGCACTGAACGACACCACCAGGCATTGAAAAATCAAGGCTTGTGCGTCTTGCACCGAAAAAGCTATCGTCCTATCAAAGCATTTCTATGAATCGAAAGTGGTTGATTGTTGGCAGTTTTGGAGCGGGAAATCTCGGAGATGATGCTATTTTGGCGGGTATTTTGTCGGAGCTTGAAAAGTTGGGTCAACGAGGTCCTGTTTTGGTTTCAGGTGGGCCTTTGCCATTTGGTTTAGAAAAATCACCCTTGCCCGTGGAACGTGTACCGCACGCTCCTAGTGGTATTCTCAGTTTTTTAAATCTTAAACGACGATTTGAATCTCGAAATGCCATGCGTTCGGCCGATCGAGTGATTATTGGTGGGGGAGGTCTGTTCACCGATCAGGAAAGCTTGAAAGCGCCTGTCATTTGGTCGGCTCAAGCTCGTGCCTTGCGCTCTCTCCGCAAAGATTATGTGATGTTGGGGCAAAGTTTGGGTCCTTTGCTGAATGAGCACAATCAGCACCTCACGCGTGAAACTCTCGAGTATGCGCGCCATGTTCAGGTGCGTGATCAACTTTCGGAGCAATTGGCCAAAGACATGGGTCGTGAAGATGTGGCTTTGGGTGTGGATTGGGCGCTCCCGTGGTTGGTGAGCAAGCGCGCGACTCGTCAGAAAAAAAATCAAATGACTGTGATTCTTCGAAGTTGGCCGGGTTTTTCAACGGAACAAGAAAAACTTTTGAGTCAAGATTTACAGCGACTTGCGACATCCTTGAATTTGGAATGTAAACTTTTGTCGCTAGACTGCGCTGAGTCTGTTTTAGATGGCACATTGAGGCCGTTGACGGTTGAAGCTGCATTGCGCGAGATCGCACAGTCTAAATTGGTGGTTTCGATGCGTTTGCACGGAGCCTTGATGGGAATCTCTCAGTCGGTGCCAACCTTGGCACTTTCATACAGCCCTAAGGTCGAAAATACTTTGTCGTTGCTGGGTTTGGAGTCGGGCTTACAGGTTTTACAGCGGCATCAATGGTCTCAAGATTATTTGCTGGAGGCTCTGCAAAAATTAAGCTCAGAACCTGTTTCAGAGCTGAAGATTGCGTCGCTTGAAAAAGAAAATCAAAAATTCTTGAAGCGCGCGTTTTCCCTTTGAATGAAACTGGCGACTTTGTGCATTCCATCGATGGATTCTCCGCAATCGCCCCAAAATCCTTCGAGAGTGCTGTGGCTGAGTTGCCCTTTTTGAACGTAATGATCGTTCACGGTTGAAATTTCGAGTTCACCTCGAGCCGAGGGTTTGCACTCTGAAATCACCTTGAACACATCACTTCGATACAGGTAAGCACCCGTCACCGCATGAGGGCTGATGAATTCCTTGGGTTTTTCAATGATTTCGACAATGCGATCACCTTCAAAACGTGGTACGCCGTAATGTTCAGGTTCATCCACTTTTTTCAAAAAAATATGAGCCTGCTTGGAGCTGTTCAAAAATTCATTTTTGGCAGCGCTGAGATCATCTTCAAAAACGTTGTCACCCAAAATCACACAGACGCTGTCGTCGCCCACAAATTGCTGAGTGAGTTTGAGCGCTTGTGCGATACCACCGGCCTCTTGCTGAACCTCGTATGAGAGTTGCATGCCGAAATTTGAACCTCCACCCAAAAGTTCTAAAAAATGCCCGGCATGGCCTCGACCTGAAACAATCATCACTTCGGTGATTCCCATTTGTTTGAGAGTCGCCAACGGAAAATAAATCATCGGTCGATCGTAGATCGGCAGAAGATGCTTGTTGGTGATTTTAGTGAGTGGTGAGAGCCGTGATCCGGTCCCTCCAGCGAGGATAACTCCTTTCATGTTTTGGGGTTTTAAACCATTCTAGCGTGAAACGCAGGCCTTCATCAAATGAGGTTCTGCGTTGCCACTGCAATTCATTTTTTAATTTCTCGCTCGAAATTGCGTAGCGTTCGTCGTGACCTTTGCGATCTTCTACAAATGTGATGAGACTTTCAGGTTGACTGGTGAGTTTCAAAATTTCTTGAGCCACTTCTAAGTTGGGCCGTTCACCGCCTCCACCCACGTTGTAAATCTCACCTTCGTGGCCTCGTTCTAAGATCGCCAAAATCGCGGAGCAGTGGTCGGTGACAAACAGCCAGTCACGCACGTTGAGGCCCTTGCCGTAAAGAGGTAGAGGTTCGCCGTTGAGGGCGCGTCGAATGCAGAGGGGAATGAAATTTTCTTCGCTTTGAAATGGGCCAAAATTGTTGGAACAACGGCTGATTGTTACAGGAAGATCGAAAGTGCGTCGATAAGCCAAAACCATGAGATCGGAAGCCGCTTTGCTGGCTGAATAGGGATTGGACGGCTTGAGCAGATCGGATTCTTTAAATTCTCCCTGGCTGTTGAAGCCCAAATCGCCATAAACTTCGTCGGTTGAAATATGGTGAAAGCGCGAGACGTTGAAGTCACGAGCGGCATCCAAAAGCACCTGAGTTCCGAGCACGTTGGTTGTGACGAAAATTTCAGGATTTGTGATACTTCGATCCACATGACTTTCGGCGGCAAAATGAATCACCGCGTCGAAACGTTCGGTTTCAAAAAGTTTGCGCACCAAGTCGCGATCTTCAATGCGACCTTCGACCAAACGAATTTGATCTGAAAGCAGGTCGGTGAGGTGTTCTCGTTTGCCCGAGTAGGTGAGAGCATCGAGAATGACCAATTCATCATCGGGGCGTTCCAGATGATGAACATGCACATAGTTGGACCCAATGAATCCGGCTCCGCCGGTGATCAAAAGCTTCATGTCAGAAGTTTAAGATAGAAGAGTTTTCATTTTCTTCTCAAGCTTCCAGGCTTCTAAAATGTCGCCGGGTTTCAATTTGACCTTACCTCGGTAGCGGACTCCACATTCATCACCTTTTTCAAGTTCGTGCATGTCTTCGTTGACCAATTTGAGTGCATCCACATCTCCTTCGCCAATCTTTTCTCCATCTCGCATCACGCGGAGTTTCGCTTTGTTCACCAGCTTGCCTTCGGTGATTTTTCCTCCCACCACCATTTCTTTTTCACCGGTGAAGAAGACCTTGATCACTTCAAATTTACCGAGTTCGACTTCAAAGAATTCAGGTTCCAAAAGCCCCGACAAAATCTTAGTGAGGTCTTCGATCAAATGGTAAATCACATCGTAGGTGACGACTTCGACGACCATGCGTTCGGCCAATCGATGCACATGACTGTTGGCTTCGGTTCGAAAACCGATCACCAGCGCGCCGGTGCTTGCGGCGGCCATCATCACATCGCTTTCGGTGATGTCTCCAACCCCGCTGTGAATGATCTTAATTGCCACATCTTCTGATTTCACTTTGGCCAAAGAACTTCGAATGGCTTCGAGAGAACCCTGAGTGTCGGCCTTGATGACCACTTTCAATAATTTGAGAGAACCTTCTTTGATGCGTTGTAGAATTTCAGTCATTCCCATTCCGGTTTGCACCAATTCATCTTGAATCATGCCGCCCACCTGGTTGGCCTGACCTCGAGCGGTTTTGTCATCTTTCACAACCTGCAAAATTCGCCCGCTTTCCACGACTTCCGAAAGTCCTGCAATTTGAGCGGTGTCTGAAGGCAAGAGAGTGGTCAGTTTTTTACCACTCCAATCTTTCATCAATTTCACGCGACCGTGTGCCTTTCCAATCGCGAAACTGTCGCCGACGCGCAGAGTTCCGGTGTTCACCAAAATGGTGGCCACGGGTCC
>CAZBZW010000050.1:0-6472 GCA_964496535.1 uncultured Candidatus Peribacteria bacterium | reverse complement strand
AACATCTCGACGGCGTGGTCGAGAGAGCCGGCGCGAGTGAGTTCACCCGAGTTGACGAAGAAGATTTCGTCGGCGTTTTCAATGGTATTCAAACGGTGTGCGATGATGACTTTCGTGGTTTCTTTGGGCAGGTTTTTCAAGATGCTTTCGAGCTGTTGTTCGGTCACGGTGTCGATGTTCGCGGTGGCTTCATCCAAAATCAAAAGTTCGGGGTTGCGAAGGATGGCGCGCATGAAGGCGATGAGTTGTTTTTGCCCAAGGCTCATGGTGTCACCGGTGGTCACGGGGGTGTCGAGGCCCTGTTCAAAGCGTTTCAAGAGAGGGCTGAAGTCTGCGCTTTCGAGCGCCTGGGGGTTGGTATTGCCGTACAAAATATTGTCGCGCACAGTCCCGGTGAACAAGAAGGGGTCCTGTAGAATGAAGCCAATTTTTTGAGCGCGTTCGGTGGGCTTGAATGAGCGAATGTCGACGCCGTTCAAAAGCACCGTGCCTTGAGTGGGGTCATAAAGGCGGGCCATGAGCGAAGCTGTAGTGGTTTTACCTCCTCCGGTGGGGCCGACCAGGGCGTAGGTTTTACCACGTTCGAGCTGGAACGAGATGTCATGCAAGACTTCTTTGCCGTCGGGGTACGAAAAATGAACTTTTTTGAATTCGAGAATGGGAGCTTTTGCTGAAGCATTTTTAGATTCGACTTGAGTCATGTTCGATTTCATTTCTAAGATGTCTGAGATGCGATCCCAGGCGGCCATGGCGGTTTGAAACGAAGACCACAGGGCGGCGAGCTGACGCAAGGGGTCGTAAAAACGGGTGGCGTAGCTGAGTGCACTGATCAGTAATCCCAATGTGAAACTGTCGGCCAAAATCAGGTGGATTCCATAAGTGAGCGCGATCAACTGAGCGATGTTCGAACAAAGCCCATAAATGGGAATGAAAATATTATTGGCGTAGCCGGCTGTGACCGCCTGTTTGAAATTGTCCTCATTGGCCATGCTGAATTTTTCACGGAAGTAGTCACGACGATTGAAGGCCACGATCACTTTGAAATTATCGAGACTTTCTTGAATTTCGGCGCTCATGCTGCCTCCTGCTTGAAGACTTTGAGCATTTTTGCGACGAATCCAAATGCCGCTGGCTTGCGTGAAAATCAGTAAGAAGAGCGCGGGCGAAAGAATCGCGAAGCCCAATTTCAAGTGAAGAGAGAGTAGAAAAATGGCCGCACCTGACATCATGAAAATGCTCCCGACAAATTGCACCAACGATTGTGAGAAAAATTGATTGAGCTTGTCGGTGTCGTTGTTGATGCGCGAAATGAGATCACCGGCCTTGTTCTGATTGAAGAAGGCGAGGGGTAAATCTTGAAGTTTGTTGAAAATGGTATTTCGTAGGTTGAATAGCAGGCGTTGGGCGACGCCTCCCATCACCGTGGTTTGAAGGTAGGCGGTCACGAATCCCACTAGGTAAAGACCGATCAGAATTCCTGCGATTTTCAAAACGCCCGGGTATTGGCCCGTGACGATGTAATGGTCGACGGCGTAACCCACGAGCAAGGGCCCACTCAAATTGACGGCTGAGTTGATGAGAACCGCAATCACTGCGAACACCATGCTGAGGCGATCTCTTTTCAAGAGAGGCAGAAGCTTTTTGAGGCCCGCTTGAGTTTGAGTTTTATTGAGGGTGTAGTTCATAAATGTGAAGTGCTGCGTTGAGATTGTTCAATTTGAATGTATTCAGGGGAGTGTTCCATGAGTTCTTTGTGGGTGCCTTTGGCGAGCAATTCGCCTTCCATCAGCAGAATGATTTGATCGAATTCTTCGACTGCGCCAATTTTTTGCGTGACTGAAATCAGGGTGACATCGGGGTAATTGCGGGCGATATTTTTGAGGATTTTCTGTTCGGTTTGAGTATCGACGCGGGCGGTGAAGTCATCCAGCAGCAAAATTTTTGGATTCAAGGCCAAGGCGCGGGCCAGCATGATGCGTTGTTTTTGTCCGCCCGAAAGCGTGGTGCCACGCTCTGAAACGACGGTTTCTAATTGTTGAGGCAGGGTCTCAACAAAGTCTTTGAGCTCGGCCGTTTCGATCGCTTTTTCAAAATCTTCAGCCTTCACAGTGCTGCTGAATGCAATGTTTTCACGCACGCTCATATTGAAGAGCACGCTGTCTTGAAACACAAAACTGACTTGTTCGTGTAAGGATTTTTTGTCGTAGTCATCCATCGGTTTTCCATCGAATTCGATGTGTCCCGATGTGGGTCGAATCAGGCCGGTGAGCAAGTGCAAGAGTTGAGTTTTTCCGGCGGCGGTGGGGCCGATGATGGCGGTGCGTGTGCCCGCTTTCACTTCGAATGAAACATCTTTGAGTGCGGATTTTTCGCCGTAAACCACCGATACATTTTTCAACTCCACATCACCTTTGAGTTGGGCGATGATTTTACCTTTTTCTTCGTGTTCCTCACTGTTCAAAACTTCGGCAATGCGCTGGTAAGATGCGCTGGCTCGAGCCATGATGTTGCTCACAAATCCCAACATGAAAATAGGGAAGATGAGAATTCCCAAGTAACTGTTGAATGCGGCGAAATCCCCAAGAGTCATGGAGCCCCCGATCACAAAATGCCCACCTAAAACTAAAATCACCACAATGGCCAGATTGGCTATAAGAGTGACGATGGGGATCATGATGGCGAAGAGGCGTAGAATTTTCATGCCGATATTCATGGCATTGGTATTGGCCTCTAAAAACTTGTGGGTTTCGAGGTGTTGAGAATTTAGAATTCGAATGAGGCCTGAGCCCAAAATGCTTTCGTTGATCACTTTGTTGAGCCAGTCGATGACTTCTTGAGCTTTTTTGAAGAGCGTGCGAACCTTCGAAAGCACGAAGAAGAATGTTCCGCCGATGAGCGGTACGATTCCGAGCGTGGCCAAGGCCAGCCGCCAGTCGATCATCAGTAAAAGAATGCCCGAACCGATGATTAGTAGGATCGAAGAAATGAGTGAAACGATGGCTTGTGAGACAAACATTTTCACACCGTCCACATCTGAAGTGAGGTTGGTGAGCAATTTAGAAGAACTGACTTCTTGCACATACGAATGACTTTGCAGAGAGATTTTGTCGGCGAGTTGTTTTCGCAAATCTCTTGCCACGCGTTCTGAGGCGTAGGTTTGTACGATGTTTTGAAGATAGGTGAGCGCGAAAATCAAGAAGGCTGCCCCTGCAAATTCGAAGGTGATTTTTTGAAGGTCCAGAGAGCTTTGCGCGTAGGCATCGATTCCACCTCGTATGATTTGTGGAATCCATAAATTCAGCCCGTTGCTCAAAATCGCCAAAACTGCGAGGGCAACGACCCAAATGCGATACGGCTTGAGAACACTGAATAGATTGGGCTTCATATTGATTTCGTGAGGTGGCATTCTAGCACCTTTTTCATTTTTTGTGTATATTGCACGCAATCTTTCACCCCTTTTTTATGACCTCATGCATCAGCTGTGACATGCCTCTTGATGAAGCTCATGGCTTCGGAACCGAAACGACCGATGGTCCTGTTTGTGACGGGTGCATGGGTGAGGACGGTCATCCTAAGGCGTGCGACCTTATTTTTGAAGGTGGCGTGCAATTTTTTGCCACGGTTGAAGGTGTTGAAGATCGTGCGTTTGCCGAACGACTCACTCGAAAAAATATGAACCAACTGCCGTATTGGAAGACTCATGGAACGGACTGCTTGAAAGGCGACGAAGCGACCGATGCCGAGTTTTATGCAGTGTTGGCTAAGCTATAAAACTCATGATGAAAAAATTATTTCTAAACTTTATCCTACTCACTTCACTTGCTTTTCCAGCTGTGGTGCATGCGAGCGCGCCTGAAGTTTATCCGCTTTACGGATACAATGCGGAAGAAAATCTCTGTCAGATCAAACAAGAATCTGCAGAAGCCTTGGTTCAAGAAAATCTGACCGGCGAGTATTGGAACTTGAGAGAGTGCCGCAGAGAAAATCTTCAAGTTTTTCTAAACACCGGTTTCGGAATTGTGATCTGGTTCTTCATTTTTAGCCTGGTTTTTGTCTCTAACTTTTTGATTTTTCCACGCCTGCACAAAAAATCTCATTCAGAGAAAATGGTGGGGACGATTTTTGACTTGGCGATCATCGGCCTGATTCTTTTCTTCGCCCTTTTGCTTCAGCATTATTTTTTGATTCCGCAGGCTTATTACGATTACGGCTCTGATTTTGATCAGTTGATTTATGCGAATTTTATTCATCCGCAAGGCGCTTTAATTTATAGCTTTAGCTATCTGTTTCTACTCATCGTGAGAACAGGATTTCTGTTTTTAGTGCAATCTTCTAGGCGCTGATTATTTCCCACATGTTCCCTTTATGCTCATCCTTCTTCTTTTCTCCTTTCTCGCCGGTGTCATCACTATTTTGTCGCCCTGTATTTTCCCAGTTTTGCCGATTATTTTGGCGAGTTCGGCGAACGGTTCGAAACGGCATGCGTGGGGAGTGGTGGGTGGCTTCATTTTGAGCTTCACCTTTTTCACTCTGTTTTTGTCGGCGCTGGTGCGAGCAACGGGTGTGTCCCCTGATTTTGTGCGTCACGTGGCCGTCTTTGTGATTGCTGGTTTTGGCTTTGTGTTGCTGGTTCCTCGTCTGCAACTGGCGTTTGAAGGCATCGCGTCGCGCATGGCTTCGTGGGCGGGAGGTTCTAAAAAAGTGGATTCGGGCTTGTGGGGTGGCATTCTTGTGGGGCTTTCCTTGGGATTGATTTGGACTCCTTGTGTGGGGCCCATTTTGGCTTCGGTGATTGCATTGGCGCTCACGGGCTCTGTTTCGGGTGAGGCCTTTTTCATCACACTGGCTTACGCGCTTGGAACCGCGATTCCCATGCTGCTCATTTTATTGGGAGGTCGCCAGATTTTTGTGAAAGTTCCTAGTTTGGCGCGAAATCTTGGAACCATTCAAAAGGCGTTTGCGGTTCTTATGGTTCTCACCGCGGTCGGGCTCTTTTTCAACCTAGATCGTCAATTCCAAACCTATTTTCTCGAGAAATTTCCGGCTTATGGAGCGGGTTTGACCAAGATTGAAGACAACAGTTTGGTGCGCCAGCAACTCAATGGAATGAACGAAATGCCTTCGGGTGTTGAGTTGGCCCCTGAGCTGATTCCGGGCGGGGAGTGGTTCAATTCCGACCCTCTGACCCTCGAAAGTCTGCGTGGCAAAGTGGTTTTGGTGGATTTTTGGACTTACAGTTGCATCAACTGCATCCGCACCCTGCCTTACTTGAAAGCTTGGCATGAAAAATATGCCGACGATGGATTGGTGATCATTGGGGTGCATGCTCCTGAGTTTGAATTTGAAAAAAATCCTGAGAATTTGCGAAAAGCGATTGAGGATTTTGGCCTGAAGTATCCTATTGTTCAAGACAATGATTTTGCGACCTGGACGGCCTACAATAATCGTTATTGGCCTGCCAAATATTTTATTGATGCCGAGGGTGTGATTCGAGATTCCCATTTTGGCGAGGGCGACTATGAAGAATCTGAACTTTTGATTCAAAGTTTATTGAAAGAAGCTGGTTTCAGCCCTAAAGAGAATTTGGGCGGAACCGCTGAATATTCGGTGGACGCGAACACTCCTGAAACCTATTTGGGTTCAGCCCGTTCGGGTGGTCTGAAGCCTGTGTCTGAGTTTCCTGAGGAGCTGGAATTGAATCAACTTGCACTGCAGGGCTCATGGACGATTGAAGAAGAAAAGGCCGCACCGGCACGCGACGCTCGCCTGCGCTTTCATTTTGATGCCAAGGACGTCTACTTGGTGATGAACCCTGTGGACGCAACTCCGGGCCAGGTTGAAGTGTTTTTAGATGGCGTGAGCCAGGGTGTGGTCACGGTTGATTCCGACAAGCTCTACACCTTGCTTGAGCTCGATGAAGCGGGCGATCATCTTTTGGAACTGCACTTTTTGGATTCGAATGTCGAGACGTTTGCCTTCACGTTTGGATGATTTATGCAGTAATTTCGTAGTTAGACGCTCTAAATAGATTATGAGCCTGATCCGACGTGCCAAAAATGATCCCATTGCCTTCTCTGAATTGTATGAGGGGCATGTGCAGTCTGTGTATCGATATTTTGCCTCACGTGTTCAGAAAAAAGATGCAGAAGATTTGACCAGTCAGGTGTGGGAAACAGTGCTTAAAAACATTCAAAACTTAAAGGGTGATACATTGCCTAATTTCCGCGCGTGGCTTTTCACTATTGTGCGGCATTCTTTTCATAAATACCTTCAAGCTCAGCCCGTTGGCTCTTTAGAGGAGCATGAATATTACCTGAAAAGTGATGACCCCTTGCCCAATGAACTTTCACAGCAAAATCAAGACTGCAATGAGATTCGGACTCTTTTGAACGGCCTTCCAAAAGAACAGCGAGAGACAGTTGTGCTTCGTTACTATTCTGATCTTAGAAATAAAGAAATTGCAGAATTGCTC
>CAZBZW010000049.1:0-6626 GCA_964496535.1 uncultured Candidatus Peribacteria bacterium | reverse complement strand
GTGCTCACGCTCGATCGCGCCATTCAATTACAAGTCGAACGATTTTTAGAAGAAGGAGTCAAAAACAGTCGCGCCGACAGTGGACAGGCGCTCGTCATCAATCCAAAAACCGGTGAAATTTTAGCCATGGCGGAATACCCCACGTACAACCCAAACAAATATGGTGAGGTCTTTAAAAAACGCCGCATTGAATTCACCGAAGATGAGAAAAAAAGAATCTTCATTAAAGGCACGGCAGAAAAACCCATTTACTGGTTTTACAAACAAGTCGACCCCGACGTGCGCATCCAAATTTTTCCAGACGAAGAAAATCCTGAGCAATGGTGGGCTTACGAAAACGACGTGGGACCTGAGGTTTACAAAATGAAGCCTCTGCAAGAAACCTACGAACCTGGTTCGGTCTTCAAACCCATTGTGATGTCGATGGCAAT
The DNA here is from genome assembly GCA_964496535.1 of uncultured Candidatus Peribacteria bacterium. GTDB lineage: Bacteria > Patescibacteriota > Gracilibacteria > UBA1369 > 2-02-FULL-48-14 > CAZBZW01. The sequence goes on along the minus strand of CAZBZW010000049.1, from coordinate 6,195 downwards.
CGATGCAGGCGAAGTCACGCCCAAAACCACCTTCAACGACGATGGCCCCGTGCCCGTCGATTTAAACACCATCACAGGCGAATACGATTTTTACATCAACACATTCAACAACCAGTATTTTGGAATCATGAACATGACACAAGTGCTTGAAAAATCATCAAACACCGGAATGACCTTTGTGGTGCGCAAGCTGGGCGCCGCTCTCTTTTACAATTACCTCAAAACCTTTGGATTTTTAGACCGCACCGAAATCGGTCTCGACAACGAAGTACAAGGAAAAGTCAGCCACTATACGACCTGGACGGCCGAGTCTGAGATGATCACAAAAGCCTTCGGTCAGGGAATTTCGATGAGCATGCTCCAGCTCGCCCAAGCCTACACTGGCATTTCGAATGATGGCCAAATGATGCGCTTGCGATTGATCAAAGAAATTCAGTATCCCGACGGTCACATTGAAACATTCGAACCTGAAATCGTGCGTCAAGTCATCAAGCCCGAAACGTCACGCACCGTCACGGCCATGATGACTTCTGTGATGGAAGGCTATGTGAGTGTGAAACTCGCCCGTCATTACGTCGCGGGCAAAACTGGAACCGCTCAAACGTATAAAGGTGGCATCGCACTTTCAGGTGCAGGAACCACCATCGCCACCGTCGTGGGATTTGGGCCTGTCGACGATCCTCAATTTCTTGTGCTCGTCAAAATGGATCGCCCTCATACCATCGAATGGGCCGAGTCCACTTCGGGGCCGGTCTTCCATAAAATCATGGATTTTCTCTACACCTACTACTCGATTCCACCCGATAAAGAATAGGTGTATTCGCAATCCAAAGTAGATGCATTCCAATCGCGGTCACACCATTCGACTTGTTCAATCGAATTGGCATCCATTCCCACTCGGTAGTAATACCAAGAAGTGTAATCGGGCCCACCTGAACGAGCGCTCATACCCAAACTGTCATCAAATAAAACTGTTGAAAGCTCGACCACGCGCCCATAAGGAACCATGAAGGCTCCGATTTCAAATTGTGAATCGGCACCACTCACGGTGTATACACGATAGCCTTGAAATTCTTCACCACTGCCCTGCAATTCAGACACATACAATTCTTCGGCGTATCGACACATACTGGTAACGCGCCGTTCGCTATTTTCAGCCATTGAAGCGTGCACGCTCGCACTCATCATTTCGGCATCCTCGCCAAATTGATCTTCCAAAAATGCATCGATTTCAGTCCACCATGCATCCGCATCTCCGTCGGGCTCCACTTCACCCATCGACAAACAATAAGGGTCTTGAGTGACCGCCTCAAAACGATCATTGAGAAGAGTGCTCAGTTCAGAATCAACCGAATCAACCGAAGGAAGCTCGACTGGGGTTGGGGTTGGAGTTGGAGCTGGAGTTGAACAAGAGCTGAGGAGAAGACTCAAACAAAGAAAAGCAGAAAGACGCATATGATATGAAAATATAGCGGAAGTATAAATCAAACTTCAGACCGTGCAAAGAAAGCTCGATACATTTCCTGAAATCTCTGAAGTTGAGCTCCAATAAAATTGCGCAGTTCAGATTCAGCTTGAGGTAGACGGAAGGCATTCAACGCCGCTTTCCTAGCATCCACCCAGCTGTCTACAGATTTTTCTGGACCATTTTTTGACATGCCAAATGGATTACATAATATTTTTCATTCTTGCAAGAAAAATTCCGCAACCAAAATCTCAATCACAAAAACTAACAGCCGAATGCACGGTCGTGCCGTAATGAACAGTCATGTAATACTGGTTTGAATCGAGCACCATTCCAAAACCAATGACCTTGAACGAACCATTCATGATGCTGTTGTAATGAGGCCGGTACGATTTATTTTTCTCGCCGATAAAATAATCAAAAGTATAGCGCATGGCCGAAATAACTTCGTCGGTGCATTCAGAATCTCGGCACGAATACGGCCCGCGCCCAATATTTTCAGTGAAGCTCACGCCGCCCACCGAATCAAACGTGACCCCCAAATTTTTGAACCAACTTTGAATGGCGCGATAATCATAGTAAGCCGTGGTGCCCGCTCGCTGATGCGTCATCGTCCCTCGATTTCGCCCCTCCACCGACCAAATATGAGCCGTGCGATCGAGCTGAGAGTTATAAGTATAAGCCGACAAACCCGCCGCCGCTCGCGCCTCATTCGTCCAAGTCAACCAAGCATCGCGCACTCGATCCATGTCCACATTCGCCGGAGCTTCAACCACAGAATCCGCACAAGTCATGCCTTTAAATTCGTTCAAAAGGGTCGCCGGCTGATCATCGCGCTCTTCTGCCAAACGCCACAAAATCTCGAATGCCTCGCCACGCGTCAACGGCTCGTCATAAAAATCCACCGATTTCGGAATCGCATGTTCGTCCGCCGCGGTTTCTAGATAAGGGCTGTACCAAGCGTCATCCCCTGCTGAACCAAGCTTCAGCTTCAAGCCCAAATAAATCATTTTCAACGCCTCGTTCAAACGCACCCCATCGGCCGGATGAAACATGCCATCATCGCGCCCACCCACAATTCCAAGCCGCTGAGCAGAGCAAATCGAACCTGCAAACCATTCCGACCCCACATCTTTGAAACAACCGGAACCTTCTTCGGGCAAACCGGCCGCCTTCATCACGACCTTCAAAAATTCCGCTCGATTGATCGGCGAATCGAGACGCAACGACCCATCGGCATAACCTGAAATCACGCCCTTTTCTTGCCAATAGGTCGCGGAAGTTGGAGTTTCAGCCCAAACAAGCTGGAACGAAACCACCAGAACAAGCGCCGCGATCAAAAAAAGTTTTTTCATGAGCAGGTCTTACGAAAAACACTACCACAGTTTAAGCCGCCTGCCGAGCAATGCCCGGAACCGCTGTCAAATAACGAGCACGATCTGCATCTCCACTGCGACCCGTCTTCACATCGATCAATTTCTGTAAAATAGTGTGCACACATTCAGGCCTAGGATTCTCGTTGATCCGATCTTGAGTGCGAAAATGGGTGGTAGGCTAGCGTGGAGCTAGTTCGAACGTACTGTGCAAGCACGATAACCTAGGTCATCGTAACATAGAAGATCTCTCTAGCTTCAACTCCACCCGGAAAACCAAATTCTCTACACACAGCCATAGCTTCTTCTTGGCTAGGAACAGGCAAGCCTAAATCAATACCTTTTGCCTTCTGCGTGCCACCTCCCTCAAATTCTGTTCTCAACTCTCCTGTCATAACACGATAAGCACCAGCATCTTTGAAAGCTTTTACAAATCCTCTAAAGTCTTCGAAACTTAAAAGTGGCGTCATGGAAGCTTGTGTTTTAATGCCAGCTTTAGATGAAGCTTCAAACGCGCGAAAACGTTCTGCAACAGAATGGTGGTGAGGTCGATTAGCCCCTACGTTATCAGAGTCGGTTTCAAGTCCTATCCCAGCAATCACATCCGTTTGTACTGAAAGATCTCTCAAAATCGCGATGACTTCAGGATCACCAATGGCGGCCGTATGACTATGAATCAACAAAGCTGCGGGCGGCAGATCTACCATGGCTCTCAGCAAAGCTCTTGAAATTCGGTCCACTTCTCCTCCAGGAAAAGGCTCGGTATCATAAGACATAAAAATACCTACTTCCTTGTTTTTTCCACTGCGCATCGAATTTTCAGTCCCCAAGCTCATCTTTGGTAACAATGTCGACGAGCTACATGATGCCGACTTCCCGAGGGTAGGAAACATTCTGCAAAAGCGACTTGAAACAATGGGCATAAGCACCACTATTCAAGCCCTGATGTCAGCCAAAGTGTCTGCCCGTCCACTACTCAAAGAACGTGCCACTTTCTGGGGGTTCCACGGCTTCCTTCGCCATCAAAGAATTGAGCAAAATCAACCTGATCCAAAAGCTCGACCTATCCAGCACCCAGTTTAGAAACGAAGGTCACTCGCTTCAATACTATTCAAACTGCCACTCCTTCGTCATCTACGACAAAATCAAAGACATCAGCCAGCCCAAAGGACGGGCTATCGACAAAGACCAGACCGCCCAGCAACTCAACATCCTTGACCTGATCGAAGGTCGAACAAACCCTCTTGAAATTCTTCGACTGGAAGTTCGCATCAGCAAACGCACCAAGCTCAAGACCCTCATGACAAAACTCGGAAGCCCAAACGAAGACCCGCAATTCAAAGACGTGTTCAGTTCCAAACTGGCTCAAGTCGTCCTAAAGCACTACTGGAAAGACATGATTACCGAAAACAACCTCTTTCTGTTTGTGAGCACCAGCGAACCCCAGCAAATGCTCAAGGTGCTGCTGCGAGCAGGCTACGCTCCGAAAGAAGCCTTCTACCTCCTAGGCATCATCACCGCCAGCAAAGATAAAGGTCTGCGTGAACTGCGCCAGATGCTCGGCAAGCACGCCTCTAAACGCTCATGGGAACGCATCAAGAAAGACTTCAAAATGCTAAACAGCCTCTCAACCGTCATGCCCCTCTATGGCTTCATGGAAGACGTGAACACCCAGCTCAAAGAGTTCAAACCGTATAAACTTCCACCGTCCACGTGGCATTGACAACAAGTTACAATTTACAGTACAATATAATTGTATAATCTAACAAATACATATGTCTAAAGAAATAGTCCCTTCCAAAGCTGACCAATTAAAATCGGGAGTAGACCTCTACAATCGTTTAAGTGGCTATAAAGGTAGAGCTGGTTTTGATGGTGAAAACGGTACATATCCTCGGGCGCGCAATGTTACGCATGGAGAGCATACGATCGATTATGCTGTAGATAGGTGTGGCCTATCATTCCCTAAACAGGTCGAACGGAGCATGGCATTATAGGAATTCACAAGCGTGATGATGTCATTTATCTTTCCTATGAAGGACAAATTTTAGATAAAGATGGCAATAGAGTATTGGATGTCGATTCAGAAAGTTACCCTAAAGCCCTTGCTAGCATTACTCGTGTTCTTGACGAAATTGATAGGGAGGAAGCTCAAGCAGTTGACGCAAAAAAGCAAGGAGTTAGAGCAAGTTTATCTGGATTTCTAGAAAGTTAGTAGTTGATAAGTTCGAATTAAATGGCTCGTCGTGAACGGGCCATTTTTGTTGATTAAAATTGAAAAGTCGACTCTACAAATGTTAAAAACCATGCTTAAATCTTTACATAAGTATTTATCATGTTCGACCCACTACAACCCAACAATCAGCTTCCTGGCCTTCCTACGGATTTCAACTACGATCAGGTAGACATCCTAAAGCAGGTCAACCAAGCGAACATTGCCCTCGCAAACCTTAACATTCGAGCGGAACGACTTCCAAACAGTCTGCTTCTGGTTAGTCCCTTGCTCGTCCGTGAATCAGTAGCCAGTAGCGGGATTGAGGACATCAACACCACTGTTTACGACGTCTTTGAGGCTGAAATCTTGGAAGCAAAACGAACGGGCGCAGCGGAGGAAGTGCTGCATTATAAGGATGCAATGATGGAAGGTCTTGAAACGGTTAAAAAGAAGGGCTTTTTGAGTACGAACGACTTTGTTCACATACAATCCTTGATTGAACCCATGAAGCGAGGGGTTCGTAAGTTGGAAGTCAAAATCATGAATCACTCGACGGGCAAGGTGCTCTACACACCACCCACTACCGAGCAAGTAATCCGTGATCTACTACAAAATCTGGAAGAATTCATCAACAATTCCGAGGACGGACTCGACCCTCTTGTTAAGATGGCGGTCTTCCACTATCAGTTTGAATCCATTCATCCCTTCCTCGATGGGAACGGAAGAGTAGGTCGTATTTTGATGATTCTTTACCTCGTGATGATAGGAAGGCTCACCTTCCCCGTTCTTTACTTGAGCGGCTACATCGAAGAGCATCGCAGCGAATACTACAAACTGCTACGGGAAGCCAACGAAATGAACGACTTCAAAGGCATCATCATATACATGCTCAAAGGGGTTGAGGAACAGGCTAAACAAACTGAAACCAGCATCATTAAGATCGAAAAACTGATGAAGGAATTTGAAACCGTGATCGAGAAGAAAATGCACGTAAGGTCAAAGGAACTCTTGGACTGTCTTTTCTCACGCGCCCTACTCACCATCGACTACGTTCAGGAATACTTGAAGCTCTCTTCCCGTCAAACCGCATCCAAGTACTTAAAAACACTGGTAAAACTCGGTTATCTTGAGGAAGAAAAGCT
>CAZBZW010000048.1:2441-6682 GCA_964496535.1 uncultured Candidatus Peribacteria bacterium | reverse complement strand
TTTTGAAAGTGTTGAAGTCCAGGTTTCCATGCTTTTGGCATAGGCGTCCAAGCGCTCCCCTGCCAAGCCTGCGGCTCGAGCGGTTTTGACCGATATGTCGTAAAACCGAACTGGAAGCAGAAGGCCCCATTTCATACCTTTTAATCCACCTAAAACTGCACTTTGCTTGGTGACTGCGGCATAACCCGCTCCGGCCAGTCCCCCCATGCCAATATAATAACCTGTATTTCTAAGATAGTTCGCGAGAACCCCTTGAGGAGTTTCGATTCCGGCGACCCCTTGAGCGACATCCACTAAAGTCTCGCCTAAAATATTCAGATTTGTGATCGGAGCCATGACCCCATATTTCATGATGAAGGTTCCGGCATCATTCACAACGAAGCTTGCCCCATCTTCCCCGGCACCCACAATCAGGTTGGCGGCATACTCATACATGTCTTTTGCTGTGCTCACGGTTTTTGACGCCTCGAAGGTGTGTTTGAAGTTCTCTACAAAACCCGCTTCGCTGTCGATGATTTTGACTTCAGATTTTTCTTTTGCCTCTTTTTGCTTCACCACTTCGATTTTTCTGAGAATTTGATCGATATTCTCCCCTTCTTCGATACTGATTTTACCTTCATCTTCGTATTTTTTAATGTAGGCGTAGAGCCGGTTTTCTTCGATTTTTGTGCCGACTTCCCCTTTCAATTCCTCGTCGCTGAGTTCCGCTTTTGCCAATCCCACTTTTTCGAGAGCCGTTCTGAAGTAGCTTTTTTCAATCTTTTCATCTTGATGGTGAGCTTTGAACTCCTTCCAGGGAACATCTCTGAGTTGGCTCAACTGAGTACCGCGAACTCCCAGGTCTTGACTGAGGCGTGTCCACATTTCGTCGAGAGGGCTCATCTTGAGAATATCCATTCCCTTTTGAATGGCTCCATCTTTAAAATGACCGAGAGATTCTTTAATTCGCTCTTCGGTTGCTTCGATTCCTAGATTTTTTTTGAAAAAAAGTACGAGCGCGGCCAGGCCTAAAACGGCTCCCAGCGCCACTCCACTCATTCCGTTTGATTCTTTTTCTTTGTCATTTGATTCTTCTTTCTCTGGGAAGGCCCAGTTGTAAGCCTTGTAAGCGCCCAAAGCTCCAAGAGCAAAGAGACTGCCTTTGATTGCCAGTGGAATCCATGTGGACCCTTTAAATTCTTTTTCGAGAGCATCTTTTCCGTCTCTCATTTTTTCCACCATCCACTCTCCTGTTTCTTTGGGTTTTTTCAGAATATCTAAAGCCACATCGGCTCGTTTTGTAATCTCCCCTTTGAGATTTTCAAGAGGACTTGAAGACGGTTTTTCTGGACCTGGAAGAGTTGTCATCGCTGTATTATACCTGATTTTGCGCTTTTTTTAAAGTACTTTAATCATGTATGTATCGATGAGTTCGTAACCTTGTTTGCGATAATAGTCGCGAACTCCAGCGCCGGCGATGATGGCGATTTTTGAAAAACCGGCTTGGCGACTGATTTCTTCGGCCTTTAAAAGCAATTTTTTGCCGAGGCCGAGATGTTGAGATGCACCCTCCTCCCCTTTTTCACCCACCTCAACTTGAGCGCCATAGGTGTGCAATTCGCGCACAAGAGCGGCGCCTTCGAGAGCCTTGATGAAATGAGGTGTGCCTTTCAGTGAATACGATGAAAAACGCAGACGCAAAAGCGCCACCAGACGGTCTTTTTCGGTCTCGTTCACACTCAAGAAAAATTCTTTGCCTTCAGAAGCGTCGAATTCTTGAACCTTAAGCTCGAGGGCTTTGGGGTTGATTACATCTTCGCGAATTTCACGACAACGGATGCATCGACAAAACACGTTCATTTCTTTCATTTTGATTTCGAGCAGTTGACGCATGTTTGTTTTTTGACTTCCCTCTAGAATGCTCTCGCCAGGAATGTCGCGAAAGAGGCGTTCGACACGCACGTATTCGGGCAAGATTTTTTGCATTTCAATCAAGAGATCCATGAGCACTTCATCGCTGTAGCTTTCGTAGCGACCTTCTTTCCCCCATTGTTCAAGTTCGGCATAAGGTGTGACGACGCAGGGATAAATCTTGATTTGATCGGGCCTGAGCATGGGATTCTCAAATACTTCTTTAAGCATTTTGAGATCCTTTTCAGGTGTGGAGCCGGGCAGATTCGGCATCAGATGAATGGCAATTTTGAAAGCCGCATCTTTGAGCATTTGAATAGCGCGCATACTATCTTCAATAGTTTCACCACGCTTGTTGAGGGCGAGAATGGCATTGTCGGTGTGCTGAACTCCCATTTGAATTTTAGTGGCACCGAGTTTGCGAAAATTTTTAATTTCTGTCGGGTTTACGTGGTCGGGGCGAGTTTCAAGATTGAGCCCAATGACGCGATGCGGAGCCATTTCGTTGATTTTTTGCGCTTCTTCAAGCGATTTCCCGGGTGTGTCGTTGCAGGCATTGTAAAGCGCACGCACAAAGTTCGATTGGTAACGATGTTCGTAGGCTGAAAAAGTTCCGCCGAGCACGATCATTTCGATTTTATCGGTTTCGTGACCCTGGTTTTTTAGACTTTTAATACGTGTGACAACCTGATCTTTTGGGTGAAAATCGTCGAGCACGGCGCGCATGGCCCCCGGTTCATTCGAAAGATATGACTTGGGCATGCCAGGTTCGGTGGGGCAGAATACGCATTGGCCAGGGCACGGATACGGTTTGGTGAGCACGGTGATGACGCTGACCCCTGAAGTGGTGCGAATTTTACGTTTTCTGAGCAGTCGCTCCAAGGTTCGTTCGGGCTTCCAGCCTTCTTTTTCAAGTGCGACCAACGTGTTTTGCAGGTTCCAATTTTTGGGCAAATCCAACTTATGCTCTTTTGCCCACTTCTTTTTGAGCTGATGGAGCTCTTCTTCCGTTTTGACACCTTCAGCGGCCGCTTGTTTGATGAGCGCTTTCAAGATATCGTCCTGTTGCAAGACTCGCATATGTCTTTTGAAAAAATTCTGAATAAGGTTCGATCCGATTACAATTCCATTTCAAAGGAATTTTCGGACTCTCGTCAAGGAGATTGGCCCATTTTCGCCACTTTTTTGCCTTATTTGCAGTCTAGCACGAAGGTTTTAGATTTAGGGTGTGGCAACGGGAGACTTTTTTCATTTTTGAAGCGCAATGGTGTTACCGATTATTTGGGGGTCGATGGCAGTGAAGAATTGATTCGTTTGGCGCGAGAACAGCACCCCGATGCTCGATTTGAGTCTGATGCGATGCAAACATTCGAGACGGATGAACGTTTTGATGTGCTTTTTGCTATCGCTTCATTTCATCATTTGCCCCCTGAACTTCAATCACCTTGCTTGAAGCACTGGCGATCCCTTTTGAAACCTGACGGTGTTTTGATTCTGCTGAACTGGAATTTTTATCAATGGAAGTTCTGGAAGGCCTGGCTGAGAATGATTTTTAAAGGAAATTTTGGCTGGAAGGGCATGGAAATTTCGTGGAAAAACAGGCTATTTCGCTATTACTACGCTTTCAGCTTGAGTGAGCTGAGGGGCTTGTTGCGAGAGGCGGGTTTCTCTATTCTAGAAGAGAAAACGGATGATAATTTCTTAATCATTGCCCGAGCATGAAATGGTTTGGTCTTGAAATTCCGGCGATCACTCATCGAGAGGCACTCCTTCGCCTGCCCCATTCGCGTATTATTTTTACGCCAAATCCCGAAATTTTACTGGAAGCGAGTCGTGATGCACGGTTTTTAGAAGTTTTGAAGCGGGCGAATCTTTTATTACCTGACGGACATGGGCTTCAGATGATTTCAACCTTACGTCCATGCCCTCGCCTCTTGCGATTTTTACTGCTTCCTAGTGTTTATATCTTATACCTCCTAAGACAACTCTCCTTTGATTCTGTTTATCCTGAAATCATTCATGGGTCGGATTTTATGGAAGATGTGCTCAGCTACGCTCATCGCAATCATCTGAAAGTCTTTTTTTTAGGTTCGACGGGCCCTGTTTTGCATGAGATGGTTCAAAAGGCTTCTCGATCTTTTCCGGGCCTAAAAATAGCGGGCAGTTCCCCTGAAAATCCGGGTCCATCGGCACTTCGTTCTGTTCGAAATGCTCGACCGGACATTGTTTTGGTGGCTTACGGTGCCCCCAAGCAAGAATTTTTTATCCATGAAATGGCCTCTCAATTGGTTTTTGTGAAACATTTTATGGGAGTGGGAGGCTCGTTTGATTATTATGCTGGTGCGGTGAAG
>CAZBZW010000048.1:0-2431 GCA_964496535.1 uncultured Candidatus Peribacteria bacterium | reverse complement strand
ATTATGCAGGCTTTGGGCCTGGAATGGTTGTTTCGGCTTTTTTTAGAACCTCGAAAACGCATCCGACGTATTTGGAATGCGGTGGTGGTCTTTCCTCTTAAGAGCGTTTTTTTCGAGACGGAGAGCTGAAGTGCTCGCTCGCTTTTTCTACAAATGGGTGTAGAAATTCAAAAACTCGTTTTGAAAATAAAATGGGGCTGGTGATGAAAGTATCCACTTTTTCGGTAATCTCTCGCATTTTACGAGACACTTCATTCACATCTTTCAAGAGGGACATCAGGCGCACCAACACGATCGACAGCAAAATCGTGATCAACAAAACAGAAACCGAAAGGCAAAGATAAAGGAGATCAAGACTTTGGAGGGGCATGGTGTGGAGTTAAGTGCCCCTATTTTAACAAAAGTTTTTCAAGAAGACCATTCACAATCTGTGGGTTGGCCTTACCTTGAGATGCCTTCATCACCTGGCCCACGAGAGCACCCATGGCTTTAACCTGGCCACCCTGCACGTCGGCCACGATTTTGGGGTTGGCGGCGATCACTTCTTTGCAGATATTTTCGATGGCTGACATGTCACTAACCTGACCCAAGTTTTCGCGCTCAATAATCACTTCTGGATCATCGCCGGTTTCAAGCATAAAACTTAGAACTGTTGATTTTGCGGTATTGTTTGAGACGGTTCCCGCCTGCACCAAGCGAATCAACTTCGCCAAGTCTGCAGCTTTTACAGGTGTTGTTTCGAGGGTTTCATTTCGTTCTTTGAGCTGGCTCCAAAAAATGGTGGCTACAAATGAACTTGCGATTTTGGCATCTGAATTTTGGGCAACTTCTTCGTAAAAATTAGCCAAAGCGGGTTCATTCACAAAAAATTCGGCTTCGGCAGCCTGAAGTGGGTAATCACGTAAGAAGCGTTCTTTTTTGTGATGAGGCAGTTCCGGCACCTTTTTGCGCAATTCTTCAATTTCTGTCTCAGTGACGATCAGTGGGGGTAGATCGGGTTCTGGAAAGTAGCGGTAATCGGCCGCACTCTCTTTGTCGCGCAAGAGTTCGGTGGTGCCCCGTTCATCATCCCAGCCGACGGTTTGTTCTCGCTGAAGATGCTCGCCAGACTCCCACATTTTTTTCTGTCGGCGCACTTCGTACTCGATGGCGGCCAAGAGTGAACGGAATGAATTGAGGTTTTTGATTTCAGCTCTTGGATAGAGCTTTGTTTCGCCGATAGGTCGAAGTGAAACACTGGCGTCAAAACGCATCATACCTTTTTCCATATCGCAATCGGAACTGCCGGTGGCGCGCAAGATTTTCTGAACGAGTTCGGCATAAGCCACGGCTTCTTCAGGTGAGCTCATGTCGGGTTCTGAGACAATTTCCATCAATGGAGTTCCGGCGCGATTGAAGTCGAGTAAGGTCGATTCCCCGGTGTGAGTGAGCTTTCCGGCGTCATTTTCAACATGAAGACGGGTGATTCCGACCCTCTTTTTTCGGCCGTCGATTTCGATTTCAAGGTGACCGTGTTCAGAAACAGGTTCATCAAACTGAGAAATTTGATATCCGCTGGGTAGATCAGGGTAAAAGTAGTTTTTTCGGTCAAATTTGGCATGAGGTTTGAGAGTGCAATTGAGCGCCAACGCGGCAATCAAAGCTTTTTCAATGGCTGTTTTATTAGGAACAGGTAAAGCCCCTGGAAAGGCCATACAGATGGGACATGTGTTGGTGTTGGCCTCTTTGCCGAAGGAATCATTGTCACATGAACAGAACAGCTTGGTTTTGCTGTTCATTTGGGCGTGAATTTCGAGTCCAATAATGGTTTCTAGCTCCATGGGCTTATGCTAATTTAATCGGCCGCTGATCGCAATAAATTCGTGAGCAGATCTTTCAATTTGCTTTGATCTGAAAAATTTTGCCGTTGCAGATGTTCTTGTTGTTCTCTTGTCAAAATACGTTCGACTTTGCGTGGATTGGCTACCGATTGAAGTAGGATAGGTTGAGCGCTGACGTGTTCGATTTGAATGTTTCCGAAGCCTAAAATCGTTCCCCAAAATCCTCGAATTTCGGTGCTCACACCGGCAATGCTTTGGTATTCAATGCGGGTGCTGGATTTATCAAAATATGAATTCCATTCCTGATCGATAACGGCGAAATTGGTGACAATCCATGCATCCAAATACCATTTGAGCCATTCGTAAACAAAAATGAGGGCGCCTACCGCGGCCCAGATGAGCCAAAATATTTTAAAGGGAGGAAAAAGTAAAAAGCCGCCTGCGGGCATTGCGAATCCAAAAAAGATGATACTGAAGAGCCGCCCTTGAACCACGAAAGGGTGTTTGTGCGCTACAGAGACAATTTTTTCACCTTTTCTAGGCAAAGAATGGAAGGCATTTTCCTCGAGCATTATTGGACGGGGTGGTTGTTTCTGTTTTCTTGTTTGTTC
>CAZBZW010000047.1:0-6828 GCA_964496535.1 uncultured Candidatus Peribacteria bacterium | reverse complement strand
TGGCTGTCGGGCTCATTTTGGGCTCTGGATTCAATCAAATCGTTCAATCTTTGGTCAACGACATCATCATGCCTCCTATTGGTCTTTTGCTTGCGGGTGTTGATTTTTCCCACCTCTACATCAACCTCTCTAAAACGCCTTATGAATCTTTGGAGGCGGCTCGAGCTGCAAGCGCTCCAGTACTTGCCTATGGACTCTTTTTGAATCAGCTCATTACTTTCACAATCACTGCTTTTGTGGTGTTTGTTTTGGTTCGCCAAATGAATCGTTTGCGAAAGAAAAAGGAGCCAGAATTGAAGGCATGATCCTCTACGAAACATTTCGGACGTTTTGTGGAAAGGCGATTTTGCTGGATCGGCATCAGAAGCGATTTGGGGCCATCGATTTGCATGATTTTGTGCCGACCGATGTTCCTGAACATGTCGATTTTCGGGTGAAAGTCAGCGTGGATGAAATGGGGAGGGTGACTCGAGAAATTGAGGAAATTCCGCGATTTGAATCAGTTTTGTGGCCTGAAGTGTGGCGCGTGAAAGTCGTGAATTATCGTCGACCGGACCCCACCCGAAAAATTTGGCGAGACGACATGATTGAGTTGCGTAAGGACGCGGCGAAAGAGGGTTTTGATGAAATTTTACTGACGGATGCACAGGGCGATATTTTGGAAGGGTCGCTTTCGAACGCATTTTTTGTGAATGACAATACTTTAGTGACGGCCAACGAAGGCATTTTGCCGGGCATTTTTCGCACACTGATTTTAGAGAAGGCTCATGAGTTGGACGTGCCGGTTGAGTTTCGAGCGATTCGTTTGAAAGAGTGGCAAGCACACCCCGAGAGACTCTTTTTGAGCAATTCGATTCGTGGTATGGTGGCCACTCATTCGGGACTTTTGCCTTTGCTCATGGAGCGTTTGGTGGAAGCTCTCAATGAAGATTTCAGAAGGAAACTTCTATGAAAGACACTCAATTCATCGGCGTTCTCAATTTAACCCCTGACAGTTTTTCGGACGGAGGACGTTTTGAGCATGATGACTTGGTGGAGGTGGCTCGTATGATGCTGGAGGATGGAGCGACGATTTTGGAAATTGGAGGCGAGTCGACATCGCCGGGCAGTGTGGAGGTGAGTGCGGAAGAGGAACTTCGCAGGGTTTTGCCGGCAGTGCGAGCCTTGCGCAGGGCTTTTCCAGATGCCGTTTTGAGTATTGATACGTGGAAGAGTTCGGTGGCTGAAGCGGCTTTGCATGAAGGCGTCGCGATTGTGAATGATGTGACGGCGGGAAGGATGGATCCAAGAATTTTGGACGTGGTTGCAAAATTTGACGCGATTTATTTGATGATGCATTCGAAAGATCCCACGCCGCGAACCACGCGTAACCTGGTGGAATATGAAGATGTGGTCGCCAGCGTGCTCGATTTTTTGCGATTTCGAATGCGAGTGGCACACGACGTGGGCGTCCAAAAAATTTGGATTGATCCCGGCATGGGCGCTTTTTTAAGTGGAGATCCTGAAGTGAGTTTTGAGCTCATTGAACGCATCAGCGAGCTCGATGTTTTGGGGGTTCCGGTGGTGGTGGGTGCGTCTCGAAAAGGTTTTTTGGGGGATGATCGATTGGGAGGCACTCTGTGGACCACACTCGCGTTGCAGGATCGTGTGGATTATTTACGGGTTCATGATGTGCTTGAGAACGCCACCGCCGCATGTTAAGGTTCGTCGCCAACAAAATTTAGGCCTTATGAGAGTTTTTTTAGGACTTGGAACCAACTTGGGAGATCGTGATTTGAACCTTGTTTTGGCGCGCGATTTGTTGCTGAAACACGATGTGCTCACGGTGGGGCAGTCGGAAATTTTAGAAACTGAACCGTTGGGTGGGCTCGATCAGCCGATGTATTTGAATCAAGTGATCGAGTGCCGTACGGAACTCAGTCCCGAAGAACTTTTGAATGTGTGTAAAGCGGTTGAAACCGAAATGGGGCGACCTCAAAAAAAGATGCCTGTGGGAAATTTGAGTTTTGGCAAACCTTTAGCCGAACTTCCGCTCGCTGAACGCTGGGAATCGCGCATCATCGATATTGATATTTTGCTCTACGGTGAATTTGTGCTCGACACGCCGATTTTGACAGTTCCGCACCCGGGCATTGTGGATCGTTGGTTTTTGCCGAAAGGCTTGCTTGATTTGGATGCTCAGCTGGTGCATCCTCGATTCAAAAAACCCATTCGCGATTATGTAGGCCTCGTAAGAAAATAAATCATGTGTCTGAAATACTCATCCATCTCATCTCACTGCGTATCTCGTCGCTCCCATACTTCGGTATGTTCGCTCCTCGTGCCTTGTGAGAATGAGCGTCTGAATATTCATCCATACAATTTATTTTCTTACGAGGCCTTATGAACTCACGCAACGCTCGACTTCGTTTGGCCACTTTGGAACAAATCCGCAGTTTTGGAATCGGACACAGCGGACGGGCGCTTTCGAGTGTCGATCTTTTGGAAGAATTGTATTTTGGCGAGGAACATGGACGCATGGTTTTCGCATTTGATCCACAGTTGCCGCAATGGGAAGAGCGGGATTTTTTGGTGTTGTCGAAAGTGGAAGCGTGGCCAGCCTTGCTGGCAGTTTTGAGAGAGCGAGGTGTGGCGCTGGCCGAGACCTTGCCTGAACGACCTGATCGTCGCGTTCCAGGCGTGGACGTGACAATGAATGCGTCTGGATCTGGATTGGCGACCGCGGTGGGGCTGGCCTTGGGTTTGCGAGCTCAGCGAGCGCATCGACATGTGTTTGCACTGGCCGGCGACTATGAGTTGGCTTCGGGCAATTTTTGGGAAGCAGTTTCATTGGCTGGAGAGCGAAAACTCGATCGACTTTGTTTGATTCTTGATGAAAACAGTGTGAAAGATTTGCACATTCAAGAACGTTTCGAGTCCTTCGATTGGAAGGTGATCCGTGTGGCGTTGCCACATGATCCTAAAGAAATTTTGTACGCGTTGTTGAAAGCACGGGTCACGTCACGCATGCCGGTCTGCATTTGGGCCCACACGGTCAAATCATCGGGCGTTCCATTCGCTGAACGCAAAGAAGATTACGAAGACATCGTTTTTTCAGACGAAGAAATGCTTGAAGCGCAAAAACATCTCACCGCATTTTTATGACTCTCGATTTACTTTTGCAGCAACTTGCACTCAAACACAAAGATTTTGTGGTGTTGGATTTGAGTTTTCCGTACACTCAAGTTCCGGGTTTTGCGCGAGCTCAGGAACATCGATTTTTGGCGATTCCATTTCGGCAGAACTCTGCGTTAGCTTTGGCTGAAGGTTGGGCTCTTTCAGGATTGAAAGTCTTGCTTTTGGGCTTTGACGGAGTTTTTTCAGTGGCCGACTCCACTTTACCGGTGCGCTGTGTGCGTCGAGATGCCAATGGTGATTGGGGACGGCTTTCGGCCAGTTTTTTGCAATTCGGAAGTGGCGAGCTGTTGCTTCCTTTCGACGATTTCGATAAGCTGTGAGCAACCTTCATTGACATGCCTCAGTATCCCGAAATTCGAGTTTTCTCTGGCAGTTCGCATCCTGCTTTGGCGGGCGCCATCGCTCAAGAGTTGGGTCTGAAGCTTTCTGAAATGCACATTTCTCGTTTTGCGTGTGGCGAAATCTACGCCAAGCCAGTTGAAAGTGTGCGTGGAGCTGATGTTTATTTGGTTCAAACTGCGACTCAAGATGTGAACGAAAATTACATGGAACTCTTCATCATGCTCGATGCCTTGAAGCGTTCTTTCTCGGGTAAAATTACCGTGGTCATGCCTCATTACGGTTATGCTCGACAAGATCGTGTGGCGACCCCGCGTGAGCCGATTACGGCCAAATTGATGGCGAATTTGATTTCGACGGCAGGGGCTGATCATTTTATTGGCGTGCATTTTCACAGTGATCAAACTCAAGGATTTTTTCCATATCCGGTTGATAATTTGAATGTGCGACGCATGTTTGCCGACTATTTGAAGAAGAAAAAAATTAAAGATTTGGTGATTGTGGCGCCCGATGCGGGTGCGGCGAAAGAGGCCGGGCGTTTTGCCCGCATGCTTGAGGTTCCGTTGGCAGTTCTCACCAAAGAGCGCCCCGCATTCAATGTGGCTGAAGTCACGGCGGTGGTGGGGGATGTGGTGGGTAAAACTTGTGTGCTGATCGACGATATGATCGATACGGCCGGTTCGGTTTCAGCCGCGCACCGCGCACTTTTGGAATCGGGAGCGAATCCGGATATTTATTTGATGGCGACGCACGCCGTCTTCTCGGGCCCTGCGATTGATCGATTGGTGGCTTCGGGCTTCAAAGAAGTGATTGTGACCGACACCATTCCTCTCAAGCCCGAACAAAAATTTGAAGGATTGACCGTGCTTTCAGTCGCTGGACTTTTGGCTCGCGTGATTTCGTGTGTGCATGAAAATCGATCTGTTACAGAAGTTTTATAATTCTTGAATCATGCAAATTTTCATTGGTGCCGATCACGCGGGGTTTGAACTCAAAGATAAAATTCGAGAGCACATTAAATCGTTGGGTCACGAAGTTTTAGATTTGGGCACGTTCAGCGAGACTTCGGTGGATTACCCCGATGTGGCGCGAGAAGTGTGTGAAAAAGTGATTGAGCATGCTGACAGTCTTGGAATTTTGATTTGCGGTACTGGAATTGGAATGAGTATGGCCGCGAATAAAATGCATGGCATTCGAGCGGCCTTGGCGCACGATGCAAACACGGCGCACTTGTCACGCCAACACAACAACGCGAATGTTTTGGCGCTGGGCGCACGCGTTTTATCTGAGGCAGTTGCGCAAGAAGCTGTCGACGCGTTTTTGAGTACTGAATTTGAAGGCGGTCGTCACGAAGCACGAGTGGCTAAAATTAACGCTCTCGAATCATGAAGATCAAAATTGCTCCGTCGATTTTGTCTGCTGATTTTGGCCGCTTGAATGAAGAAATTGCCTCTGTGGAGCCCTATGTGGAGCTCTTGCATTTTGATGTGATGGACGGACATTTTGTGCCCAATCTCAGTTTTGGAGCGCCGGTTTTGGCGTGCCTCAAAACCAAGTTGCCGGTGCACTGCCATTTGATGGTTGAAAATCCTGAAGATCTGTTGGAGGCTTTTCAAAAAGCAGGCGCAAGTTTGGTGATTGTGCATGTGGAAGTGACCGACGATTTGCCGATCTTGCTCACACGCATTCGAGAACTCGGAATGAAAGCAGGGTTTAGTTTCAAGCCTGGAACTTCCGTTGAATCGATTTTGGAATTTTTGCCGTTGGCCGATCAAGTATTGGTGATGAGTGTGGAGCCGGGTTTTGGAGGCCAAGCCTTTTTGTCTTCTGCGCTCGATAAAATCACTGCAATTCGTGCGGCGGCGCCTCAACTCGACATTGCTGTCGACGGAGGCATCAATGACATGACCGCGCCGCTCTGCATCGAAGCGGGTGCGAATATTTTGATTGCCGGGTCTTATATTTTTAAAGCTAAAGATCGTCCCATGGCCATTTCTTCACTTCGGCCCTAACCCCTTATTTCATGATCATCGCAACCCTCAAGGAGATTAAAAATAATGAAAATCGTGTGGGTCTCAGTCCGTATGGAGTGCGTGAATTGGTGAACGCTGGACACACCGTGATCGTGCAAGAAACCGCCGGCATCGGCAGTGGATTTTCAGACTCCGAATACGTGGAAGTGGGTGCAAAAATGATGCGTGACCCCGAAAGCATTGTAAAAGAAGCCGAAATTTTAGTGAAAGTGAAAGAGCCTTTGCCCGCCGAATACAATTTGCTCGAGCAGTTCGAAGGCAAAACCTTGTTCACTTATTTGCATCTTTCTGGGGTGGATCCTCGTCTCGCCAAAGTTTTGGTGAAGAGTAAAATCACCGGAATCGCCTATGAAACTGTGCAAGATGAGAAGGGTCTTTTGCCCTTGCTGGCTCCCATGAGTGAGGTGGCGGGAGTGCTTTCAATTCAATATGGTGCGGAGTATTTGCAGAAAAAATATGGAGGCCGCGGTCTGACTTTGGGTGTGATTTCAGGCACCGAAAGCGCGCGTGTGGTGGTGGTCGGGGGAGGTTATGTGGGCGCGACAGCCGCTCGTACCGCGGCTGGAATGGGAGCTCGCGTGAAGATTTTTGATATCAACCCCGCTCGTGTGGAGCAGTTGAATCGCGAGATGAAAGAATTTTTGGGGCCGAACTTGGGGCAAAATTTTGAGGCGATTGTGCCTGCGGGCGAGAACTTCAATCAGGCTTTGCGTGAAGCCAACTTGGTGATCGGTGCCGTTTTGGTGGCGGGTGCGAAGGCTCCGGTGGTCATCAGCGAAGAACAGGTCAAATCGATGAAAGAAGGCACGGTGTTGGTCGACGTTTCAATCGATCAAGGTGGATGTATTTGGGGATCTCGCGCCACCAGCCACAGTGAACCCACCTATGAAATTTACGGAAAAATCTACTGCTGTGTGCCGAACATGCCTGGCCAAGTCAGCCGTCAATCGACCATGGCTCTCACATCTGCAACCTTGCCTTACCTGAAGCGCATCGCCGAACACGGCCCTGAAGCCATGATTCGTGAATCGCTCGCTGGCGACGGCCGCTTTGCTCGCGGACTCAACACCTACAAGGGTTTCATCACTTACAAGAGTGTGGCCGAAGACCTTGGAATGATGGATGTTTACAAGGAGACGAAGGAGTTATTCTGAATCGTGTAACCCTCATGCAACTGCTTGAGTATGAACGAACTTGAACTCATTCGTTTGGCGCGCGAAG
The DNA here is from genome assembly GCA_964496535.1 of uncultured Candidatus Peribacteria bacterium. GTDB lineage: Bacteria > Patescibacteriota > Gracilibacteria > UBA1369 > 2-02-FULL-48-14 > CAZBZW01. The sequence continues at coordinate 58 of CAZBZW010000047.1, read as the reverse complement.
GTGATGAAGAGGCCATCTCTCAGCTTTACCATTCGCACAAGGAAAAAGTTTTTCATTT